>DASXJO010000892.1:0-2095 GCA_036497385.1 Candidatus Angelobacter sp.
ACGTAGAGCTGCCCTGATTGCAAAAGCTTTTCTATGCAAGCCGGATGGAAACTCACGTCGCAGCAAAAGATAAGGGCATAGAAAAACACTATGCCCTTGTGACGTGAAGAATGATTTCTCAGAACGTAAACTTCACCGCCAACTGAATGTCCCTTGATCCGCCGCCGCCGAGGAATGGATAGCCGATAGCAACGTCCGGCGTTGCGTTCGTCGGCAGGAATCCCTGACCGAATGCGCGGCAGCCAATGAAAGGCGCGGCAGCGCACTTCGGATCGCCCGGCACAGAAGCCACGCCGCCGTTCGTTTCCAGGTCCACCAGGAAGTTGGGCAGAGTGGGATTGGAGAAGTTGGGATGGTTGAACAGATTGAAAATATCGGCGCGGAATTGCATGTTGAGCCGCTCATTCAGCTTAGTGTCTTTCACCAGTGAGAAGTCAAAATTTTTGAAATCGGGCCCGACGAAAGCGTTGCGGCCCAGATTGCCAAAGTGCGAACCGCCGAAGCAAACGCCGTTTACCGGGTCCCAATCACATGGCGCGGCAAAAGCGGAAAGGTTCAGCAGCTTGTTGTGGCCGCCGGTCCCGGCAAATGGGTTTCCGACAACATCAGGGCGCTCAAGGAATTCATTGCTGTTGTTGAAATTCTCAAACGAGTTCAGGTTATAAGGCTGGCCGCTGGAAAGCCGCAGCAAGCCATTGATGGACCAGCCGTTGGTGAGCAATTTTGCCTTGGCGGAGTTAGGCAGGTCATAGCCGAACATCCATGTGAGGCGATGCCGCGCGTCAAAGTTGGAGCTTCCCTTCTCCGCGCCGGGATTCAGGCTGTTATCAGGCTGCGCGGCGTTGGGAACAAAGTCTTCACCGTCACTGGCGGTATCGATGGAGTGTGACCACGTCCAAGCAAGCTGTGAGTTGAAACCATGCAGATTGCGCAGCTTCCACGTGACTTGCAGGCTGTTGTAACGCGAGCTGGCTGTGGACTCAAACTGATTGATGACGTTGAAGCCGGCAAATGGAAACGTGCTGGTTGCAGGATCTTCCTGATTAAGATCGCGGAAGCGGAAAAGCTTGGTCCCGGCCGAACCCACGTAGCCAACCTGCAGCGCCATGGATCTGCCCAGCGCTTGCTCAATGTTCAGGTTGTAATTCTGAACATAAGGCGTGCGGATTTTTGGATCGACGGTCCATGCGTCGCCGGTGGGTGCGAAGCCGGTGAAGATCGGTACGCCTGCAGCGATGGTTGAAGCTACGCTTCCAGCCGAATTAATAGCCGAGGGTCCGACGCCGTTATAAGCGGGACCAGGATTGAAGGTGTTGAATGGGAAATGGCCGATGAAAAAGTCCTGCGAGAAGGCGTCATAATAAAGGCCCCAGCCGGCGCGGACCACGGTTTTTCCATCGCCACGCAGATCGTAAGCAGCGCTGAGCCGCGGAGCAAAGTTATTGAGGTCGCGCGGATAAAGGCTCGATGGTCCGCCGGACTGGCCGACGAGTTGCAAAGAATCGGTAGCGGGATTGAACAGGCTGAAGCGATTGCCATCTTCATAGATCACGCCAAAATAATCCCAGCGCAGGCCTGCATTCACGGTGAGCTTGCGGCTAACCCGGAAATTATCCTGAACATAAAAGCCGGAATTATTCTGGTGCGTGGTGCGTTGTGAGTTGCCGGCAAACTGGCTTCCGCCGTTGGTGATGTCTCCAGCAAGAAAATCTTCAAATGACGTAAACTTCAGGCGGCCACGGTAGCCAAGATCGTAAAACTGGTTGACCGTGGTGCGGCGATACTCATAGCCAAACTTCAGGTTATGTTTTCCGCTGTTGTAACCAAGGTTGGTGAAGTACTGCCAGTTGGTATCAAAACGGTGCCGCGGAATGGAGTTGTTGCCGCCCAGGCCACTGGTGCCGTCGCTAAAACTGATCTGCGGCAGACCAAAATCTTGTGCGCTGGTAACGCCGGTATTCAAGCCAATGGTGGCGGGATTGAAGCTTTGGTCCTGGGGGAAAAAGCCTTCAGCAAAACGGTTCCAGCCGCCGCGAATTTCCAGCAGCATTTTTGGCGACAGCAGATGCGTGTATGAAAGTGACAGCACCTGGAC
>DASXJO010000893.1:0-1816 GCA_036497385.1 Candidatus Angelobacter sp.
ATCCTTCCCGGCTTGCTTAGCAGCCCGGAAAACGTGCTTTCAATCGTGAATTTGCGAATCGTAATGATGGGCTCGCCCGGCTTTTGTCCGGCAGCGGAAGTCTTTTGCCGAAACACGACATCTTCAGCGATGCATCCCGGAAAAGGAAAATACGTGCTATGAAAGCCACGGATCTCCACTTGCGCTGACGATGCGCGCTCCAGCCGTTTGGTCATGGCTTCCCTGGTAAAAGGCCACTTCATTGCCATGATCACCAGAAATATGACCGCTAAGATCGAAACAGCCAACAAAATCCAGCGAAATTTTTGAGCAGGTGCTCTCGTTGCAGTGGCTTTTTCAGGAAGTGCGACTTCTGTCGGCGGCATGGTTATCTATTTGGATGCCGAATTTCAGGAATATCTGAGGAGTGGCTCTGTTTTCGGGAACAACGTCCGAAGAAGATTGACTCAGCATTTGGGCATTTAAGCACAAAAGCTGCGCGGCGCTGCTGGTGAGCGGGGATTCACCAGCATTCCGCCGGCACTTCTAAGTTCATCTTTGTTGCTCCGGCGTTTGTGCTTCGGTTGCCGGTGTTGTAACAGCGGACTGCTTTTCCATATAAGAAATGAGCATCTTGGTGGTCGCCTCATCGAAATGCAGATTCGGCATGCGGACGTTCTTATATTTTTTGAGCAGGGCATTGGCCAGCGGATCGCCTCCGTCCAGCAGTTCCTCGGGCATCTGGACGATTTTCTTGAGCCACTCTGGATCGCGGACTTTGGTCAGGCCCTTCAAATCAGGTCCAATGGATTCGCCTCCGCCGATAGTGTGGCAGGCGGCGCATTGCGTGAAGAAGACATACTTTCCGTGGTCGTCGTATTTGATTGTGGGCGCTTCGGCATAGCTTTTGCCGGAAGTCATCTTTTTGGCGCTGGTCCAGTTGTTCATCCAGTCGCCGATCATGACGGCCAGAAAACGCGGGTTATCGAGCGCGTTATTGCGCAGCCATTGACCGGTGGCTTCATTGCCGAGCAGCAAATGAGGCGAGTGCCCGTCGCGATCACCAGGTATTGGGTCTTGAAACCCAAGCTTCTTGTTGATGAGCGTGACGTCTTCCTTCTTGCCGGTAAGAAACAGCCAGCCGGGGCCGGCGTGATACGTATCGGCATATTCCTTCATGGCTTCCGGGGTGTCGCGCTTAGGATCAATGCTGATGGAATAAAAAAAGATATCTTTGCCCACGCGGTCGCCAAGCATCTTTTGAACCTGGGCCAGGCGCGCGGTTTCCAGCGGGCATATGTCAATGCAGTGGGTGTAAAACTGTTCAATGGCCACGATCTTGCCCTTGAGCAAATCGTCATAAAAATGCAGTTTGTGACCGTACTGGTCAGTAAGTTCAACGTTGGGAAAATAATTGGCTCCCCAGGGGTTTTCATAAGCCGCCGCCGGGGCGGGTCCGGAAGAGATAAGAATGGTGGACGCAAGAATCATGGCGGCCACGCCGGCAAGACTTGCCCAACTCTTTGATCGCAAGGTGGGTCGCATCGTACTGCTCCTTTCACGGTTCGTTCAGACTTTGGGGAATCCCGGCAGGCCGTCCACGCTGCTCCTTCACTCTGGCGAAGGAAGTGAAGAAGCAACGGTGACGGCTTTGCCGGGTCCTGTTTACGCCAACATCTCCTTAAGCCGTCGGAAGGATTTCATCCGGCGGAATAAAGTTCACACCCTGCGGTGTGGGCACTGGAGTCGGGAGCGGATACAGGAACGGAGTTGATCCGCCCTTGGTCTCCCAACGCAGCAGCATGGCGTTGTCCTCATGCACCGTGTTGTGGCAGTG
>DASXJO010000894.1:0-3084 GCA_036497385.1 Candidatus Angelobacter sp.
CAAAGGACGCGAAGGGCGCAAAGGACAATTTTTACCGCAGAGTACGCTGAGAGCGCAGAGAAAAATGAACATTCAAAGGGTTCAGAACTCCAGATACGCTCCTCTGCGGCCCTGCGCTCTCCGGCGGTAAATCCTTTTTCCTTCGCGCCCTTCGCGTCCTTTGCGGTAAATAGGGTTTGCCGTTAATCTTGAAACGTGGATCAACAGCACGTACATATCATTGGAATCTGCGGGACGGCCATGGCGTCGCTCGCGGGACTGCTCAAACAACGCGGCTTCAAGGTGACCGGCTCAGACGCGGCGGCTTATCCGCCCATGTCGGATTTTCTGGCGTCAATTAGCATTCCTATCGCTCAGCCGTACTCTGAGGCCAACTTGAAGCCGCGGCCCGATATGGTGATTGTTGGCAATGCGATCTCGCGCGGCAATCCTGAGCTGGAATATGTTCTGGACGAGCGCATCTTTTTTCGTTCCATGCCGGATATTCTTTTCGATCTTTTTCTGCGCACCCGGCAGCCGCTGGTCGTCGCAGGCACCCACGGTAAGACCACCACCACGTCAATGCTGGCGTGGATATTCCAGGCGGCGGGCAAGGATCCGTCGTTTCTGGTGGGCGGAATCGCGGAAAATTTCGGTAGCAGCTTTGCCCTTCGCCAGGGGCAACATTTCATCATGGAAGGCGACGAATATGACACTGCATTCTTCGATAAAGGCCCGAAATTCCTGCACTACTTTCCGCAATCCGTCATTCTCACATCCGTCGAGTTCGATCATGCCGATATTTATGCCGATCTTGATGCGGTAAAGCTGGCGTTCAAGCGGCTGGTGAACCTGGTGCCGCGAAAAGGCAAGATCATTGCCTATGACGCAGACCAGAACGTGGATGAATGCACTACCAAGGCTCTTTGTCCGGTCGAAAGGTATGGCATGAAGGAAGATTCCTTCTGGCGCATCACTGATCTCCAATTTGAACCTGAGCGGACAACATGGACGGTACTGCGCGACAGGAAAGAACCCGTCAATTTCGAATTCGCCCTGGCCGGCGAGTACAACGTGCTCAATGCCACGGCAGCTGCAGCCATGGCGGCAAACTATGGGATCGATCCTCCGCAGATTGTTGAAGCTCTCAAGAGTTTCAAGAGCGTAAAACGCCGCCTGGAGATCAAGGCGGAAATCGACGGCATTACTATCATTGACGATTTTGCTCACCATCCTACGGCCATTGCGGCCACCTTGGGCGCATTGCGCGTGCGCTATCCGGGCGCGCGGCTGTGGGCGATCTTTGAGCCGCGGTCGAATACGCTGCGCCGTAAAGTCCTGGAAAAAGAGCTGGTCAGCAGCCTGGCCGTCGCCGATGAAATTGTAATCACGCCGATCTTCAAGCCGGAAGCGGTGCCGGAACACGAACGCCTGACAACGAAGTCCGTGGTGTCGGGAATTCGCCGCGCAGGAAAATCGGCGCGTGAGCTTGCTGATGCGGACGCCATTGTTGCCGAGGTTGCGCCTGAGTTGCGCAGCGGCGATGTGGTGGCCATTCTCTCCAACGGCGGCTTCGGCGGAATCTATGAAAAGCTGCCGCGCCGCTTGGAAGAATTGCGCGGCGTACAACGCGCATGATCAGCCGCGCAGTAGCATTCGTCCGAACCTTACTGGCTTTAATTTTCTGGATTATTTTCATCCCGCCTGCGGCTTTGATCGCATTCCCCTGGACGCTAATCACAGGCAAGATTAATTTCCTTTATTGGCTCGGGATGCGGCTGGCTTTCACAGCGCCCAGAGTTGCCGGCGTAAAGGTAAAGCTAGTGGGGCTGGACAAGATCGATCCGGCGGGCACTTACATCTTTATGTCGAATCACGTTTCCAACCTTGATCCGCCTATCCTTGTGCCGCTGATTCCCGGGCGCACATCTGTGCTGGCGAAAAGAGAAATATGGAAAATCCCAATCGTGAACAAAGCGCTGGACCTGGCCGAGATCGTACCAGTGGAGCGCAGCAATCGCGACTCAGCCATCAGCAGCATCCGGCGCGCGGGCGAGGTGATGCAACATCACATCAATATGACAATTTTTCCGGAAGGCACCCGCTCACCTGACGGTCGGCTGATGCCATTCAAGAAAGGGCCATTTCATCTGGCGGCCGAAACAGGTTTTCCCATTGTGCCGGTCACGATCCTGGGCACTTACGAGATGATGCCCAAAGGAACATCACTTATAAAAGGTGGAACCGCTACGCTGGTCTTCCATCAGCCCATTGATCCCAAGCAGTTTGCTTCGCGGGAGGAGTTAGTTCAGGCGACGTGGAACGCGATCAATAGTGCCTTACCGCTGGAGCGACGGTAAGGACCTTTACCACAGAGGACACAGAAGAACACTGAGGGGAACCAGCCGCAGATTTGCGCGGATGAGCGCTGATCAGGGACAAATTCCAATATACGGATTTCATTGCGGAAGGTATTTCTTCTTGCCCAACCTCGGAAGGTCATAGCCGGTGTCGGCCGAAGTCTGGGTCAGCTTGATCATCACTGAGCCGTCGTCACCCTGCTGAAGCGAAATACTCTTGTAAGCGTGAATGCCGCCTTGAGCATCCGTGAACATCACTTTGATGGGACCGTGGTCCACGGGTTTGATGAGCGAGAAATAGCTTTCACCAGGAGCAAGCGTATCTTTGCCGAATGTGGCGTTCGGGTAATCAACAATGATGGTCTTGATAGGCTGCGCGCTGGTGTTGATCAGGTTGATTTTGACTACATGCGCGCGGCACCCCGCCAGCGAAAGCGCAGAGATAATAGCGACGACCAAATGCAAGGATTTCATTTTGATCTATTTCTTCTCGATCACGCGCGCGGCCAACACGGCGCCGTTGCGATTGTCATGCAGCTTGAGGGGAAAAACCAGGATGTTCCAGTTCCAGCGGCTCTTCTTCTTTGGCAGGTGCGGCAGGCAACGGAAGCTGCGGTCTACGTAGGTTTCGCGCGTATCGGCCACGGTGCGGATGATTTCTTTCCACTCGGCGCTGAGCTCGGGAAATTCTTCAAAACGGTTTTTGCCGGCAAACCATGTGCGTTTGCGTTCGTAAAGCCGGGCG
>DASXJO010000895.1:0-15779 GCA_036497385.1 Candidatus Angelobacter sp.
ATGACGGCAAGGCTGAAGGCCGGATCGTCCGCGTTATGGAGCGCGAACAGGAAACCGTGGTTGGCATCTTCCACTATGGCAGCGGTCGCAATTTCGTCGCGCCAATCGACGAAAAGCTGGCCATGGAAATCATCATCCCGCCGGGCATGGAGTACCCGCAGGCAGAAGATGAAGAAGCTGGACCATCCGAAGGCGACCGCGATACTCGTGTGGCACAGCCGCCCTCGGCTGTGGGTTTTCACCAGAATCCTGGACCGCAGGCGCCGGGGTCCCCAGCGCGTGCCGGGTTTGCGCGCGATGGGGTGGAGGCGCCCTCGCCTGCGCACCAGAAACTGGGTGCCCCATCCTTTGCGGCCCACAATCCCGCAGATGCAACGAATATTCACCCGCCGCAAAGGGTGGGTGGAAAAGCCCCGTCCCCCAAACACCCTACCCGCCAGTCTCCCCACCGCGTCCTCGGCGCAGAAGCCCAGCGCAAAAACTGGGACGACCTGGAAAACGTGGTCGTCGAAGTTGAAATCACCCAATGGCCATCTGCCACGCAGAGCCCGCGAGGTCGCGTTACGGAAATTCTCGGCTATGAAGACGACTTCGGTGTTGACGTGGAAATGATTATCCGCAAGCACCACATCCCGCACATCTTCCCGGCGGAAGTGCTGGAAGAAGCGCAGGAGATCAACCCGGTCGTTCCGCAAAAAGAAATTGCCGCGCGCCGCGACTTCCGCCACCTGCCCATTGTGACCATTGACGGTGAAACCGCCCGAGATTTTGACGATGCCGTGCTGGTCACGCGGCTCGATAACGGCAATTATGAGCTTCAGGTCCACATTGCAGATGTGGCTCAGTACGTTGACGATGGATCGGCCATTGATGAAGAAGCGCGCAAGCGCGGCACCTCAGTTTATTTTCCTGACCGCGCCGTTCCCATGCTGCCGCTGGAGCTTTCTACTGACATCTGCAGCCTTCGCCCTGACGTTGAACGCCTTGTGCTTTCCTGCATTATGGAAATCGATCCTCACGGTGAGGTCACCTATTACGAGCTGGCGGAAGGCGTGATCCGCTCCGCCCAGCGTATGACCTATACCGACGTAAACGCCATTATCGAAGCGCGTTCTGGAGCGCAGGCGCCCTCGCCTGCGGAGAAGAATATAGACCAAACAAGTGGAGGGATCCGTCGCCGTTACGGCGCGTTAGCCGAAAACTTTGATCTCATGTACGAGCTTGCCCAGATACTGAACCGCAAGCGCGTCAAGCGCGGGTCTATTGATTTCGACCTGCCTGAGCCGGTGATTGAGTTTGACGAGTTTGGCCTCATGAAGAGTGTTGAAGCGTCAGAACGTAACTGGGCGCATCGGCTGATTGAAGAATTCATGCTGGCCGCAAATGAGACAGTGGCGTCTCACCTGGAGCAGCGGGGCGCGCCCAGCCTGTACCGCATCCATGAAAAGCCGGACGCCAAGCGCATCTATGACTTTGAGACGATTGCCGCCAGCTTTGGCTATTCGCTCGGTGTCGGCGCGCTGCCAATCAAGCGCGTACAAACTCGTGGCGACAAACGGCATTACCAGGGCTCAGGCCGCCGTGCTCCTACCGTCGAACTGCCGGAAGAAGTACACATCACCCCACGCATGTACCAGAAGCTGGTGCAGAAGATTGCCGGCAAGCCTGAAGAACGAGTGCTCTCCTTCCTGATGCTGCGCTCACTCAAGCAGGCGCGCTATTCAGAAGTCAATGAAGGCCACTTCGCTCTGGCCGCGCCCGCCTACACGCATTTCACCTCTCCCATCCGCCGCTACCCCGATCTGATCATCCATCGCATCCTGAAATGGGTGCTGCGGAATGACGAGAGTCATGTGGCACAGCCGCCCTCGGCTATGGCTAACTACAAGAATCGTGGACCGCAGGCGCCCTCGCCTGCGAGCGATACAGCCTCGTCGGGCAAGAGCCACTCCCCCGGAGAAAGCGGCGTCCCTCTCCGCTTCCGCGCTCAGCAATCGCATGAAGGCCATTCTCCCTGGTCTAAGCGCGCAGAAAAAGGTTCGTCAGCCCGACGCCGTTTGTCATCCACACCCATCGGCGGCCCTATCTCAGAGCCTGAACTGCATGAAATTGCTGAAAGCTCCAGCCAGTCAGAACGCGCAGCGGCAGAAGCTGAACGCGAACTGCTGGAGTGGAAGAAACTCAAATTCATGGAACAGCGCGTGGGTGAGGACTTTGACGGTCTGATCGTCAGCGTTACCAAATTCGGCATTTTCGTGGAGCTCACTGAGCTGTTCATTGAAGGCCTGGTGCCGCTCAACTCCTTCGAAGACGACAATTACTCCTACCACGAAAACACCCGCCAGATCATCGGAGCGCGATCAAAGAAGACCTATTCTATCGGCGACAAAGTTCGCGTGATCGTTGATCGCATTGACCACATGCAGAAGAAAGTCCAGTTCGCCATGATGGAAGAAAAGCCCAAACGCAGTGAAAAGCGCCACAAGAAGCGCGGATGAGAGCACAGTTCAAGCCATTCTATTGAAAAGAGAGGTTTCCTTCTCGCTAGAGCGCTTCCTGGGTTGCTGTATCCACTACACACCTTCGGTTAGCAATCCATCTCAGCTCCGCGACACGCCATCCTGAGGCACGCCACGCGAAACTGCAAAGTGTTTCCACACATTTTGTGCGAAGCCGAAGGATCGGCTCCGCTGAACCGTAGGGCTATCCAAGGCTGCTTAGATGATCGGCCGCCCTGAAGAACAGCGGAGCAGGGCCTTCGCCTCACATCCGGAGCATGCTATGGAATAAGAGCATGGTGCCCGGCTCAGGATGGTGCATTCATGAGCATAGAGATTGGTGATTCGGGATACAGCAATCCTGGAACCGCTTTGCGCCTGCTTTTTCTTTGTTTCTAATCACCGCTTCTTTCTTTGTTCCGATCAACCGCATCCTTCTTTGTTCCTAAAACCGCTTGTTTCTTCGGTACCCATTTCGCGATTCGCCCGCGGGAGCGAATGCGACTAAGGGCGAGAGCGAAATGGGTATCCACACATGGGTACGATGTGAAAAAGAAACATGCCACAAAGCCGGGAAGCGCCACCAAAAACGCTGATCTGCGGTCGTCTGCGTAAATCTGCGGCAAAGGCTTTTCTCCGCGTCTCCGCGCCTCCGCGGTGAATCCGCCCCCTCATCCCAACCTCTTCACCAACTCCTTCAACTCAATCACCGGCAACGGACACTCCGGCCAATTGTGCGACCAGCACACAATAATGTCTGCTTTGCTCGCGTCGTGAAAATGCTTCAGGAAATTTCGGCTCTCGTACTCAAATTCAATCCAGACCCGCTGCCAGCGCTCCAGCCCCACCTTCCGCAGTGCCTGGCAATCCGGAAACTCCGTCCTGATCAGCTCCACCACAAATCCCAGGTCTTTCGCCAGCAGCGCAAACAGAAACAGCACGCCCTGCTCGTTCGTCGGCCCGCACAACATGTGCATCGTTGTCAGCGGAGGCCCCAACACTGGCCGGTCCGGCAGCTCATACGCCCCCATGGCCTTTAAATCCACCGGCCTTTCCAGCATCCATGCAGACTCCGGTTCGCCCCTGTAATGCTCTCGAATCATGTTCATCACGTCCGCATACTCGACGTCCAGTTTCTGCTGCCGCGCATATTCATGCATACCTCGCGGCATCTGCGCCCACCTCTTGAAGCGCCCCGTCAGCGGACGCACGCTGTACTTGCTCTGGTGCTCGTATTCCGTCATGGTCGGAAGCTTCTTCATCTTGCGCACGATCACCGCCCAGTCGCGGAACAGTTCATCCATGGCGACTTCGAAGCCCGCGCCTAAACAATCCAGGCCGCTCTCGTGCAGCGCCAGCGTGTATGTCCCCAGATATTTTCGGATCGCGCCCATCTTGGCTGCGGGAAGATGGTTGAGCAGCTCCGCGTACTTGGGAGCACGACCTAAATTCTGCGCGCACTCCTTGATGGCTGCAATGATGTCTTCCTTCTTTACGTTTGACATGTTTTTCTCCAAATAAAACAGCCACCCGTCCGGGTGGCTGTTTCTGCTTCCTGATTTTTATTCCCGATTTTTTGTTCCTGGTTGTCGGCTGCTAGACTCCTGGCTCTTCGAGCCTTGAATTGACGCTGCGCACTACACGCCTACGACACTGGCTCAGAGTGTGGAGTTATCGCGCCGTAAGTCTCGGACAAGAAACTCGGAGTTACCAAACAACAGCTAAGAGCCAACGGCTAAGAGCTAAAGGCAAGGGCCAATTCCCCTTCTACTTACTAGTGTCCAAAAATCCACTTTCCGGGACGTTTTTTTCAATATTTATTTTTGCCGCCTCCCGTAACCGCTCCATCCCATTGCGGTCAAAGCGTTTCCAGGCTGCCTGCAGCGCCTTCCGCGACTCTTCATCGGTCTGTATGGCCAGCGCCCGTTCCCGGCCCACTCCAATCAACCGATAGCCGAGCACCTTTATCTCCCATTCGTCCAGGCCGGCCGCTGCTGCCCACTTGTTCCAGTTCGGTCTTACCGAAGGACGCGCCTCCAGATCCAGGCCTTCAAAGCTGTCATTCATGTCGCGGACTGTGGCTTTCCATTCCTCCGTCGGCGGCGTCACAATAGTCAGCTCCCGTGGCGCTCCCGAAACCAGCCAATCCCGGTAACTGTCATGCTCCGCAAGGGGATCGCTGTAGTCCCGCTCTGCTCCCGCGCCAACCCGCCAATTCCCGTCTTCGCCTTTGGTCGCCGCGCGACTGTCATATTGGTGGGCAAGATGTTCCAGCGTTTCCTCGCCCGATATTTCCTCGCCATCGCTCCGGCTGCTGCCCACCGGCACCAGATTACCGCTGTCTTCCTTCACCAGCCCCATCTTCAGCGCCTGCCGCTTGGCGGCCGTCTTGATGTAAGCCTTCGGGTTCTTCGCCGTTCGCCATCTTCCCTCCTGGACAACCTCGCGGATCGCCAGAAAGTATTGCGGGCCCAGCCGTAATTCCTGCATGATCCACACCCAGACCGCGCTTGACTGCTCGACACTGAGCTTGGCCGCGGTTTCCAGCACACCCATCCATTCTGCCTTGCTTGAGGACGATCCAGCCATGTTCCCTCACCTGAGAAGCAGGAAACAGTCTATCGTCATAGGCGAATAAAAACAACTATTTTATTCATATTTTCTTCGCCAACAAGCAAAACCATTGCAGCAGCATCCACCGGCCAAAATCCTCTCTTCTGCTCTTGCTACAATATTCACATGCCTCGTATGGTCAAATGCGCAAAGCTTGGACGTGAACTCCCCGGCCTGGATGAACCCCCTTTCGATACCGAACTGGGGCGGAAGATCCATGAAAACGTGAGCGCCGAAGCCTGGAAGATGTGGGCCGAGCACAGCAAAATGCTGCTCAATGAATACCGGCTTCAGCCCTGGAAGCCGGAAGCGCAGCAATTTCTTGTGGAGCAGATGCAGCAATACTTCTTTGGCGCGGGAGCGCAGCTGCCCAAAGAGTTTGTCCCGCCACCCAAATAAGCGACACTCAAAAAGCGGCCCACGGACGGGTTCGTCCCACCGTCACAGCAACATAGGTGTATGTATCCCGCAACCTGCTTTTCAATAAATCTCCATCGCAGCTATATTTCCCAGGCGCCAGGGCTGCACTTATACCGATAGCTGCACCCTTTCGGGGTTGGATTGTTCAACAAACCAGCCCCGCAACTTTTCTTTCGGGCGTCTTAGGCCTTGAGCGCGACCGTTCGTCTGCTCAATCCGCAAATGTTATAATCAGAACCGAACTTTCCGCTGTGATCACCCCTTTTTTGTTGTGCAGCGGATTGCTTTGTCGTCGGGACGTGGCTCAGCCTGGTAGAGCACTCGCTTGGGGTGCGAGGGGTCGGCAGTTCAAATCTGCCCGTCCCGACCATTTCTTCCTCTTATAAACTGCTGCCGGCACGATGCGGGATTTCTTGCAGCCGACCGCGAGCACCCCAAGGCCATCGCGGCGTAGCGGAGACGCGCAAATAAACGCCTGCGAGGGGCTGCGGGCGTGAGATCCTTCGACTCTACGCCTTCGGGCCCCTTCGGCAAGCTCAGGGTCAGGATTTCGCCTGCGGACTTCTGCTCGGCTTTGCCTCGCTCGCGGCCGCAAACCGATCGGCAGCCATTGCTCCCGAATACGTCTATTGTTGTCGCAGCGGAGGCATCGGAAGAGGGATGTTGTAGGTTTTAGTGCCTGCGCCAACTCCTCCCTGGCAGGAATTAGGCGGCGTGGTGCAGATGTTTCTTGTGGAAGGGCATTCCGCTGCCCAGAACATGTAGCCCAGCATGCCGGCGGTTGTGCCTGCGCCGTTGGGCGCGACCGTTTGCACGTAGCTTCCGGTTGAATCTTCCAAAGACGAGCTAAATGTTGTACATTCCGGAAGCGCGTTGTGCCCGCTCGTGATGTACAGGCTGCCGGTAAATTTGGCCGGGGCCAGCGGACCGATCGGCGGAGCAAAGTTTGATTTGCCGTCCACATGCTCCTGCCAATTGGTTTCCGCACCAGCCGTGTTCGGCTGCCTGTTCGGCACCATGGCATTGGCATAATCGATCACCGGATTGGCGAACGTAAGCCAGTCGCTCGTTGCTTTGCGGTCCAGGTCAATCAGGAAACGATCACCGGCTGCCACGTCAAGCGTCAAACGCGCTGCAGGGTTTGCTCCCGTGGCGTCATACGGCAATTGCGAACGATACGCAGTAATGAAACTCTGCAACCCGGTCAGATTGGGAGTGGTATTTTCTTCGTAATCGATTTCAATCCCAACGCCCAGGCTCTTGGCCAGCGCAGCAGCATTCAGTCCTAATTGCGTTGGATTGGTCGAGAGCGCCGTGTCCCAGTTGCTCACGAACGTAATCCCACCTATGGAGAGCATCACCCGCACATTGTGGCTGGTGAAATAGCTCACGACTTGTTGATTCATCCCGACCGGCGCGCCATTGATGGTTTGGGCGTCATTCGTCTTGTTCAGCAGCTTCAGCGGATCGACAAATGAGAGCACTACCAGATTCACTGATGGAACGCCATCGCCGCGGTCAATAAGCCAATGGTTCTTGGCGTCGAAATCCGTCATGTCGCGAACTGTGCCCCAGGTGCATGCATCGTTGCCGCAATGCCAGCTCCCGTAGATCTGAAGTGGTGTGGCTAATGCGGCCGTGCTGATGAGAACGCATGTCAACAGAAGAGCAGACAGTTTGTTCGTGAACACAGAAAATAGACGTTTCATGGGAGGACTTCCTTTCGTCGAAAGCAGTTGCCGGCGCGAACACGGCCAATACTACGCGCAATAATGAAACGATTCAATAAACATCATGAATCTATTTTTTGGTGGAGTTCCATAATGGGAAGTCCGTGGAGATGGAAGAATGTCTCTGTTTCGCGATAAATCTGTCTGGGGCCAACGGCATGTGTCGTTCCTCGCTCGGCTCCGTCTAAGACCCTGAACTATATCGATCCATCTTTGGCGCACCGCTCAGGAGACAAGACGTGTCAAAGCGATTTCAAAGCATCTTCATTGCGTTTGTGGTGATTGCGTGCACAGCTTCTTCCCTGGCCGGGCAAGCAGCGGCTGCGCAACCGGCGCAGTCGTTATCGATTCCGCCGGACTCGCCGCGCTGGCAATTGGAAGGGCAAGCCAAGCCCGCTGAATATCAGGGCCGCAAGTGTCTCTTCCTGGATGGTGGAGCGGCGATCCTAAAAGACTTTGAAATGCGCGATGGCGTGCTGGACGTGGATGTGGCAACACCGGCAAACCGGGGCTTTTTCGGCTTTGACGTCCGGATTGACGCGGAAGGCAGGAACTATGAAGAGATTTATCTACGTCAGCACAAGTCCGGGCTGCCCGACGCAATGCAGTACACGCCAGTCCTGAACACCGGGCGCAACTGGCAAATCTATAACGGGCCTGGCTTCACCGGGGTGGTGGATATCCCAAAAGATGTCTGGTTCCACCTGCGTCTGGAGGTCACGGGCGCGCAGGCAAAGCTTTACGTCAAAGACATGGATAAGCCCGCACTGGTGATGGACGATCTGAAAAGCGGCGTGCAGAAAGGCCAGGTCGCGCTGTATGTTCTTACGGGCGCAACTTATTTTTCCAACTTTGAAGTACGCACAACGCCCGATGCCCCATGGGAGCGCCACCTTCCGGCGATGCCCGCGGGCATGCTCACCAATTGGAGCCTGTCACCTTCCTACGATGCGCTTGCACGCAACCTTGAACTGCCGCTCTCGCCTTCAGAAAGCGCCGCGATACATTGGCAGGACGTGGAAGCGGAGCCGCCCGGCTTTGTCGTGATCTATCGCTATCGCGAGGCGCCGCACCCGAGAGTCACCTTTCAGGGCGACTTCTCCAAGCGTCTGGAACCGCAGCCGGGGATGAAAGTAGTGTACGCACGAACGAATATCGATTCCGATCGCGACCAGGTGAAGAAGCTTTTCATCGGCTATAGCGACGACGTGAGCGTGTTCCTCAATGGCAAGATTATTTGGCGTGGCCGCAGCGCCCAGGGTTTCCGCGATCCAGGGTTTCTGGGCATCGTGAACCCGGAAAATGATGCGATCTACCTTCCTTTAAAGAAAGGCAGCAATGAACTGGTGCTGGCGGTCAGCGAACTCGGCGGCGGCTGGGGATTTGTTTGCCGTTTGGTGGATACTGAGTTAGGGGCAGCATCCGCTAATATCTAGCGCCGTCCCTGCGGTAAACTAGCCACCAAATCTGGAGGTGGGAATTGGCTGCCGCGTTTTGCCGTGGGAGGGGTGGCTTGCGCGATTTCTTCATAAGATCACTGTCGTATTCAAGCGGCGGCCAAAGCGGTTAGTGCTTGCATCTTTTTCCACGGTTGCAGTTGCATTGACCGGATTGATGATCGGCGCCGCCCGGCTCCACTTGCGATGGGAACATATTGCTGAGTCAGCCTGGATGCTCAGCGGCCCGCAATTCGGCTCAACCTGCCCGTTACGACCATTTTTTACCACCATCAATGACTCGCGGTCCGTTCCATCGACCACGTAATTTCTCCGTGCAAATCCCATGACCTTGCCCAGCTTCACATCAAGTAAGCCCCCTCTAACGATACCCAAGTCGAAGATCATCGGTGTAAATAGTGTAGTCGTTCATCTGTACATTCCCCATCAGCTTAATTCCCACTTTTATAGCATTCGAATTACTGATGGACTGCGTGTTGAATGTACCCGTGCCTGGGTCGATCGTCGCCACTGGGCCGCCTCCCACTTGCAGGTCCACGTACTGCAACTGAGTGGCGGAGAGCCGTTTCATGTGGAATATGTAGTTTGTGAAGACTCCCGCCGGCGGGCGACTGCAGGCCACGCCCGTGGAATGAAAGGCGTTCCCGAGTTCGTCCCAAATATTCCACACTGCAGTGGAAAAGTCACACTTGAACTCAAAGTGATACCACTGATTATTGTTGTAGTTGCTGATCTCAAAAATGAGGCCCTGTGCGTTTGTATATGCTGTCTGGTTTAGCAGCACCCAAACGTTATACTCGAAGTCTCCTGCGGTATCCGGCACTCCGGCGACTGTTTGCACCCACCGACCAATCTGAAACCCTGGCGGGTTGTTACCGCCGAGAAGGAACTGCACCGCGTTGGGGCCACTATGATAGGTGGAGGTCGCCTCAACCGTGTTACACGTAGCTGTACTCCCGCAATCATCCAGGGTCTCCCACGCGGTCGTTGGCAGCTCTAAGAAGGGGGTGTAACTGTAAGGCTGAACGGTTCCATTGCCGTAGGTGGCTGCCTGAGCGGGCGTATTCATGTGGTTCAAGATGTGCGGTTTTCCAACTGCCTTCACGTAAACATGGTACGTGCCAGACGGAACCGCGGCCAAGCTGGCTGTACACGTCGTCGTGCTGCACGTACTACTAGCGAATTTGTGCAGTTGGTTCTCGTCGCTCGGATTTGCATAAAACAGATCATAGTGGTCGATTGTGCTGGATACTCCCGCCGTGCTGGTGAAGTTTACGGTCCATTGCAACTGGTTAGAATTGACAATCGATAGCGTAAATGGCGTAGCAGGATCGATGCAGTTGTCAATGCCAGTTTCGACTTCCGTGCCTTCCTCATAGTCATTCCATGTAGGAACCAGGACGGCGTCGAGATTCGACGCAAATGCCGGCCAATGGCTGTTGATATAGCCCCACAGATTCAACCAACGCTGACCGCAACTCTGGTCGACAATCGTTCCTGTTCCCCAGCTGGCTAGTTGATCATTGAAGCCTTTGGACGCATCCCACCAGATAATAGCTGTGCTGTTGGTTTTTGTATTATTAAAGAAATCATCGAGATAACTATTGTCAGCGTGCGCTACGTTCCAGGTGTACCCACCATCGAAGCCGCTCACATAGGTGCTGGTACCACTAACACCGTTCTTGTCCTTTTTGGTTATCGCGACATTTGAGCCGACCGCGCTTTTGATCGTATTCCAATTGCAAGATGAGCAAGTCGCGGGTGAGATAAACCATGTCACCAGAGGCTGGCTGCCCACATACATGTAGGCGCTGGACCCGAAGTAGGCATCTCGAATGTACTGCATCTGCGAAATCGCGCAGGCTTGGCGGTCGCCTGACGGGCAATGGGAGGAACTGAAAACCCCGCTACCAAGGTCGTCGCCGTTCACTCGTGGGACTACTTTGAATGTTCCGCCTCGAGCTGCCGATCTTGCCAGCCAGTGCGCCAGCACGGTATCAGAGAAGTCCCCCTGCCCATACCAGGCGATCGTGGCGCCGTTATATCCGCGCGAGATCAAATCGTCGATCTGCTGGTCAATCTGTCCGCCCACCGCATCGTCGTCGGAATTGTACTGCACATTACAACGCCCAGAATGACATCCGAATGCGCCACCTTTGCCCCACCAGCCCATTAAAGCGGCGTAAACGGGCTTCGACTGGAGTGAGGGATCAAGCAATGTGTGAATGTCTACTTCAGACACGTTGCCAGGAATAGCATTCTGGTTTGAGGTGCCGCTCAATGTATGATTTGATTTCCCTGAGGTGTTGTTGCCGGTCTCAATTTGATAGCTGGTTTCGTAGGTCTGTCCGAGAACCGGGAGACATGAAAGCAGCATGAGCACAGATAGGGTGACTGTGAACGATTTGCAAACTATGCGGGTGACAAGATCTAAGACATAGGAAAAGAATAGTATAGTCATGGCGCGAACTCTCCGAGCCGTACACGCGATGGCGAGTGAACGCCTCTCGCGCCTGGGGAATGTACGCGCTTAAAGTTCAGATTTCGCAGTTCGCGTGCGAGTTGCCCCTGGGCGCGTGCCCAGTGAGAGCAGGCCAGCTCAGAAGAATTCTAAAATTGTCCGGTAACCCCGACCTCTCTCCTTCATTCCTGCAAATGTATGTTTCACGATAAAGCGTTGCTGCCGACTCCGGGCTCAGCTTGTTTTTCTTTGACAATAAGGCGAACAAATGGTAAAGTTATTTTGGACAGCTGGAATCGCCGCATCCGGCGAGAATAACCAACTTCGTGGGCAAAATGCCGCCATCGATTGCCAAAATCGCCGGAATTGCCAAAATTGAGTGGCGTCTACTAATCAAGGATGATCGATCCAGGAACCCAATACTTTATCCCTGCTCTTGCGTCTAAATTGAATCGGCGGCAGCGCGGCCTTAATCCAAATATCGAGCACTCTGAAGTCAGGTAACATAATAAAGATTGATGATGATAAAGAAGTTAGCCATACCAACGGTCGTTCTACTCGCGCTGGCTTGCCTGCTTGCGGGCTGCGGCGACGGAGCCAAAGCCGGAACTCCAACCGGCCCACAGGCTTTTCCGGTGAAAACCATGACGGCACAGGCGGAAACGGTCCCGCTTTCCACCGATTACCTGGCCACGCTGCGTTCACGCAATACCGCCACGCTCCAGCCGCTGGTGGAAGGCGATATCACCAAAATATTCGTGAATTCCGGCGACCGGGTCCAGGCAGGCGCGCCCATCCTTGAGATTGACCCCCGCAAGCAGGAAGCCACCGTCAATAACCAGGAAGCAGGATTGAAATCCAGGCAGGCTGTGCTGCAGCAGGCTGCCGTTGATCTTGACCGCAAGAAAAAGCTTTATGCCGCCGGGGTGTTGCCCAGAGCCGATCTTGACACGGCGCAAAACACCTATGACGCCGCCAAAGCGGATGCCGAAGCGGTCTCGGCGGGAATCCGCGAGCAGCAGGTGCAACTGCACTATTACACGGTGCGCGCTCCGGCCGCCGGCGTGATCGGCGATATCCCGGTCCATGTGGGCGACCACGTGACTAGCCAAACCATGCTTACCACCGTGGATAAAGGCGGAGCGCTGGAAGCTTATTTGAACGTTCCAGCAGAAAAATCCGGGGCGTTGAAGATTGGGATGCCGGTGGACCTGGTCGATGATCAGGGTAAGCCGCTGACTCGCACCAAAATTACATTTATCTCGCCGCACGTGGATACCGACTCACAAACGCTGCTGGTGAAAACCCAGGTCCCCAACGCCGACATGAAGTTCCGCAACGCCCAGCAGGTACACGCGCGTGTGGTGTGGTCTGAGCGCAAGGCCACGGTTATCCCGATTACAGCCGTCACCCGCTTGAGCGGAAAGCTGTTTGCCTTTGTGGCTGAAGGCAATGGGCAACAAGCCGTGGCGCGACAGCGCGTGATCCAGGTGGGCGATCTGGTAGGAAACGATTACGTGGTGCTCGACGGCATCAACGCCGGCGACAAAATTATTATCACCAGCGTACAGATGCTGGCAGACGGTATGCCCGTGGTGCCAGAGTCGTAAAACAGATTCTTACCGCGGATCGGCGCGGATCAACGCGGATCAGGAATGATCTTGAGATAAATCAAGCGGCAAGGCCCGTATACGCCGAGCCGCCTGCAACAGGCGCAGAACAAATTTATTTGCTGAAATATGCTCCAGCGGTTTGGAGCGAAGCGACAGGATTCATGGTCAATTTTTTTATTCGAAGGCCGGTTTTTGCCACCGTATGCTCGCTGCTGATTGTGCTTGGCGGAGCTGTCTGTATTCCCACGCTCCCGATCGCGCAATATCCTAACCTGACGCCGCCTGCCGTCAGCGTGAGCGCGTTTTATACGGGCGCAAACTCGCAGGCGGTGGAAACCAGCGTGACCACGCTGCTGGAGCAGGCCATCAATGGCGCGGAAGGCATGCGCTACATGAGTTCCACCAGCGGCAATGACGGCACGGCTTCCATCAGCGCGACTTTTGATCTTGACCGCAATCTTGACGTGGCCGCCGTTGACGTGCAGAACCGCGCATCGAGCGCGCTGGGACGCCTGCCGATTGAAGTCCAGACCACCGGCGTAAGCATCACGAAAAATACCGGCTCCTTTGTGGTGGCTTACGGCTTCTACGCCGACAACAAGCAATACGACAACCTCTTTATCAGCAACTACCTTGATCTTTACGTGCGGGACGCCATCAAGCGCGTGAAGGGCGTGGGCAACGTCATTATCTTTGGCGAGCGCAAATATTCCATGCGGCTGTGGCTTGATCCGGTGCGTCTGGCGGCGCGCGGCCTAACCGCCCCGGACGTAACCGCGGCCTTGCGCGAGCAGAACGTCCAGGTAGCGGCGGGAGCGGTGGGAGAACCGCCGGCGCCCGCCAACCAGTCTTACCAGATCAGCGTGCGCGCCGTGGGAAGGTTGAGCGATCCTAAAGAGTTTGAGCACATTGTGATCAAGCGCGCAACCAACGGCTCATTGATTGAACTGCGTGACGTGGGCCGCGCAGAACTGGGAGCGGAGAGTTATGGCGGGCAGCTGCGTTACAACGGTCAGGACGCGATGGGCCTGGGCGTGATGCAACTCTCCAATGCCAACGCGTTGCAAGTACGGCGCGATGTGCAGACGGAGATCGAGCAACTGGCCAAACGCTTCCCCAACGGCCTGAAATACCAGGTGGCGTTTGATACAACGCGCGCCGTGGGTGAGTCGATCCGCGAAGTGCTGAAGACTCTGGCGGAAGCCATCCTGATTGTCATTATCGTCATTTTTCTTTTTCTGCAAGGCTGGCGCAGCACCATTATTCCCGCCATCACCATTCCCGTTTCACTGGTGGGAACGTTTATCTTCGCCAAGTTTTTTGGCTTTTCCATAAATACGCTCACGCTGTTTGGCATTACTCTGGCCACCGGCCTTGTGGTGGATGATGCCATTGTGGTCATCGAGAACGTGGAGCGCCATATAGAGGAAGGTGTGCGCGATCCGCGCGAAGCCACACGGATCGGTATGCGAGAAGTTACCGGCGCAGTCGTCGCGACTTCTCTGGTTTTGATTGCGGTGTTCGTGCCTGTTTCACTGTTTCCGGGCAGCACTGGCCGGCTCTACCAGCAATTTGCGCTAACCATTGCCTTCTCCATTGCGATTTCAGCATTCAACGCCCTCACGCTTTCACCGGCGCTTGCGGGTTTGCTGCTGCGCCCGCGTGAAGGCCGTCAAAACCGATTTTTCGCCGGCATTAATTCGGCTATCCAACGCGGCACCACGGGCTATCAGTCCATACTTCATCGGCTAACCAACTGGCGCGCCGCCGTGGTAGTCGTATTTGTTCTGGGGCTCGCGGCAACGTACTTCGTGTATCAAAAGGTGCCCACCAGCTTTGTGCCGCAGGAAGATCAGGGATACTTTTTTGTAGTTGTGCAGGCGCCACCCGGTGCGTCATTGCAGTACACCGCCAGTGTGATGGACCGTGCAGCGGCCATGGTGAGCGCAAATCCTGATGTTGAAGGCGTGTTTTCCGTTCCGGGATTCAGCTTTAGCGGTAGCGCCGCCAATCAGGGAATTATTTTTGCCAGCCTGAAAGACATCAGCAAGCGCGGCGGGAAAAACCACAGCGCTTTTGCCGTGCTGAATACCCTTCGCGGGCAGCTCATGAGCATTAAGGAAGCCATGGTCATCGCCTTTGATCCGCCGGCGATCCAGGGGCTCGGGCAATTTGGCGGCTTTGCTTACGAACTGCAGCAGACCGGCAGTGGCACCCTGGACGATCTGGAGAACGTGGTGCACCAGGTGATCGCAAAGGCGAACACGCGGCCGGAATTGGCGCACCCTCTCTTCACTACATTCACCGCGCGCGATCCGCAGTTTGTGGTGACGATTGACCGGGAAAAAGCCAAGAGCCTGAACGTGCCATTTTCGCAGATCACCTCCGCGCTGCAGATTTACATGGGATCGCAGTACGTGAACGACTTTGATTTCAACAATCGTTCTTATCGCGTGATGGTGCAGGCGGACCAGCAGTATCGGTCGCAGCCACGCGACCTGCGGCAATTCTACGTGCGGTCTGACGACAATCGCATGATCTCGCTGGATAACCTTGTCACAGTAAAAGAAGGCACGAACGCCAGCGTGATCAACCATTACAACTTGTTCCGCAGCGTTGAAATTGATGGCAACGCCGCTCCCGGATACAGCTCCGGCCAGGCGATTCAAGCCATGGAAGATATTTCCAAAGAAGTTTTGCATCAGGGCTATTCATTTGAATGGACGGGAATTTCGCTGGAAGAAATACAGTCTGGCGCGCAGACCGTGATGCTCTTTGGCCTGGGCCTGCTGGTGGTTTACCTGACGCTCTCCGCGCAGTATGAAAGCTTTGTGCTGCCGTTCATTATTCTTCTGGCCGTTCCCATGGCGGTGCTGGGCGCCCTCGGCGCGATCTCTCTGCGTGGGCTTGCAAACGACGTCTATTGCCAGATCGGCCTGGTCCTGCTCATCGGTCTTTCGGCCAAGAACTCCATTCTTATCGTCGAG
>DASXJO010000896.1:0-7088 GCA_036497385.1 Candidatus Angelobacter sp.
GGGAAACAAAGTGACGATGCAGGTAATGCGTGATGGCAAGAGCCTTAACCTTCCGGTAACGCTGGAAAGCATCAATGCGAAATCCGACGAGACCGCATCGAATTCCGGCGAAAACCACGGCAAAGCCCGCTGGGGCGTAGCTCTGGAAAACCTGAACCCTGAGATGCGCGACCAGTTGCAATTGCCTTCTAATGTTAAAGGCGTGGTCGTAAGCAACGTACAGCCCGGCAGCCCGGCAGACAACGCCGGCATCAGCCGCGGCGACGTGATCCTGGAAGTGAACCGCAAGCCGGTGCAGAGCGCGGAAGACGTAAAGCGCGAACTGGGGAACGTTCCCGCAGGTAAAGACGCCATGGTACTGGTCTGGTCCAACGGCGGAAGCTCGTTCCGAGTAATGCACGCCGCCGAGGCGGGCACGAACCAGAACGGCGACTAAGTAAGCCGCAGATTTGCGCTGATGAGCGCAGATCAGGCCCTAAAATCGAGCCGCAAATTCTCGCGAATCAACACGAATCGAATTAAAAATGATTCGTGATTCGCGCGGTTTGCGGCTTACTTTTCCCCGGCACACTTTCAATAACCTTCCATTCATCCGCGTGAGTCTGCGACAAAAGTTCTGCTTCCTGCACCGAAATCCTCCAAGGCTTGCCATGCAGAAAATCCGGCCCGAGGTTTGCTCAGGCCGGATGTGGGTTTGGCGACTACTGTACGTTTAGCGTTGCAGTTGTGGAGTGACTCAAGCTGCCGCTGACGCCAGTGATCGTTATGGTCCGTGCGCCCCTGCTTGCATTGCGGGCCGCCGTTACTGAGATCGTTGAAGTTCCCGATCCCGTAACGGACGTGGGGCTAAAAGTTCCTGTCACACGCGAGCCCAGTCCGCTTACGCTCAGGCCCACACTGCCAGTAAATCCATTCACCGCGCCGATCGTCACCGTGTAGCTTCCCGTGTTTCCACGGGTCACGTTGAGGCTGGCGGGCGAAACGGAAATGGTAAAGTCGGGCACGCCGCCCACTGGATTTACTACCAGTTTGACGGTGGTGGAGTGGCTCAGAGTGCCGCTGGTCCCGGTGATAGTCACCGTGTAAGTGCCGGCTGGAGTGGTGCTGCTGGTGCTCACGGATAGGGTCGAAGCGCCGGAGCCGGTCACTGAAGTCGGGTTGAAGCTGGCACTGGCGCCGCTGGGCAAGCCGCTGACGCTGAAGCTAACAACGCCAGTGAAGCCGCCCGATGCAGTGACAGTCGCGGTGTATGAAGTGCCTCCGCCCTGCGTGACCGTCTGCGATGCCGGTGATGCCGCGATGGAGAAGTCTGGCCCCGCGGCGGCGGGTGGCGGCAGCACGCAATTATTCGCGGCGTTGGAAAATTCAAGCTGGATGGTATATGCGGTGCCGTTGGCGGTGTACGTGCCTTGCTGACCGTTACAGATGTCGCCAATTTCGCCGTTGACCATGTCATACCAGGCCAGCGGCGGAGCAAAGGTGGCTGCGATGCCTACATCTGCGTCGGTTATCGCTTCCGTCAATTCATGGCTGGTAACCGACGTGTAATTGCCGAAGACCCCAGCGTTGCCGCAACCACCAGTGGAGCAAAGGCCGCTCTGCATGTCCGGATGCACGCCGTAAAGCACGTTCTTGCCATTCAGCAGGGTCGACGTGGTGCCGTGATAGGCGCAGAATCCGCCTGCCACGCAGCTTGAAGATCCGCCTTGCGTGATCGTCTTTCCCGGAGGAAAGAAGATCATGTAAAGGGTGTTTACGTTGCCTGCGGCGTCAAGCACCGGCGCTGGAAGATGTCCAGCGCTGATCTGGGCCAGCAGTTCCGACTGAATTTGCGCATCGCTGATCGTAGAGCCGTTGTTGCCGGCCGATGGAACAATCTGAAACAGTCCGTCAAATGTGCCATTGCCAATCGTCTGGTTTGTGCCGCCGGAAATGGTGGTGTTGTATTGCGTCAGCAATGAGACGTATCCGCTGTTAGTTCCGGTAAGGTCACCATAGAAGTTCCCCATCGTGGGGCTGGTGGTGCCTGCAACCTGCGCGTTGTAAGAGCCGCTTCCGTAGAGCACCTGCACCACGTGGACGTTCGAAATAATCGGTCCACCAAAGTAGCTCAGGTGCGCCCCGGCGGGGGCAGCCGGAGCGATGGCGGCAGCATTGGGATCGCGCACCGGAAAAATGTGCAACCGCTGGACAGGCACGATTGGCAGAGCCTGCTGGGCTGAAGTTGCGGTTGCCGACTGTTGTGTTGCTGCATCTGTTCCGCCGGTAGGACCAATGGGCGCTACCTGCGCCAGGGCGGAGAAGGCGCTCAAAAGCAGCAGAGTTGCTAGACAAAGAAACATCCACGCGGGGTGACGTGTACGCTTGAACATTCATGATCTCCTAAAAGGCATAATTTTCGAGCGGATAAGGCCGAATCTTGCGCGACTATGAATGTATGAATCCCTGCGCGTTAAGCAGTGTATCTGCTGGAGTTTACTACGAGCGGTGCAACAAGGGAGCAGTTTTTTTCCACCAATCTTAGGCCTTGCGTGTGTCTCAACATCAAGGCTCGGCCACACCCCTCAAAGCGTATGGATTAAGTTGTTCGGCGCGAGCTCAACTCAAGCCGCTCTCAACATTTCCGGTGGCGCATGGGCCCAGCCGCGTCCATTCGCGATTGCCAGCACCTTTGCCACTAAAGCAATTCGCATTTCTTCGCGTTTATTCGTGGCCCAATCCTTTTTCGTCTTCGATTGCTCTCCGCATTTGCGCCCTTCGTGTTCCGCAGCCTGCCCTTAAGCGAGCCTGAGCCTGCGAAGGGGAAGTCGAATGGGTGACCTTTGTGGTTAAAGCTTTTTCTCTCTCCAATCTGTGCTCGTCAGCGTCAATTTGCGGCGAAACCCGGTTTTCCTTGCGGTAAATCATGCGCAACACCTTCGATACCGTCTGCAACTGCACCACCAGCCTGCCCGCCGTTTTGCAATCAATCCTGCCGGCAATCACCGCTTGCGCCATCACCGCCAGCGTCATGTTGATGCCCTTAAAATCCATGAACAGGTCGGCCATCTCGCACTCCGGACGTCCTCGGCGCCGCATCTGCGCTACTGCTTCTTCCAGCACTGCTCGGCGTTCCCGCTCCCGGCGCACCGCCATCGCTAACTGTCCGGCATGGGCATGGCAAATCTCCGAGCCTTTCTCCGCCGGCGCTTTGCACTGCTCGCCACTCTTGCAGAACACCTGGCATCGCCGGTAATACGCGTACCGCTCCTCTGCAATTCGTTCTGGCACTGGCTCTGCCGTCGCTCTTGGAATGGTTACATGCTGCATAAAGTTAAGTCGCGCTCGCTTTTCAATTACCAAATTACCAATTCACCCAATTTACCAAATCTGCCTACCCCACCCCCCTTGGCCTCGACTAGGATTCCAAAGGAGTTATTCCATTCAACCCCAGATATCCGACCTCAAAATCACCCCAAACTGCGTCAAACTGGGCTCAAATCGCGTCAAATCCGCTGTTTTTATCCTTATGGCCGTCCAGTGTGTGGGGTTTGTTTTGGGGTTAGCCAAAGCCAAAAGCCAACGGCCAAGAGCCGCTCTCAATCTACCTTTTCTTCGCCTCAAGATCAATCACGAAAAAGAACAATGCCCGCCCAAACTCATGGAGCACAGCCTCAGGTCCCCAGCCATGTGCGCTCTTCGCGGCAGCTCGTTCCGCGTGATGCACGCGACCGAGCCGGGGGTCTCCGCCAGAACGGCGAATATTCCCGCCCTAAACAACCGGCGCACCCTTTCAAAGCGGTGCGCCTTTTTATTTGGATCATTCTGTTTGCAATCTGTGCAGGTGTTACGGCACAGTCACAGACCGTGTTGTCTTGGCAATGCCGGTGTATTGATTCACTGCGACGATTGTGATCCTATGAGTTCCCGCCGACAACGTGAGAGTTTTGAGCAACTGATCGTTCAATATCTGTGCTCGCTTGGTGCCGTCAACCCACAGCTCCAGCCGCTTGATTCCGAGCGGTGAATTGCCGGAAGCTTTTACGGTGAAGGTGGTGGAGCTGGTGGTGGAACCCGGTGTGCAGATTTTTGCCTGCAAGACGTTTGAAGGAGGCGGCGCGCAGGTCGGTGTGCCGTTCTGGTTTAATCCCACCTCCACGTCACTTTCGCCAAGTCCGCCATTCTGGATAAAATCATGCCGTCCATCAAGGTTCATGTCGCGGATCTCCACAAAGCCGTCTTCAAATCCGGCGTAAGGATTTGAGATTGAAGTAAAAGTCCCGCTGCCGTTGTTGGTCCATGTCTTCACGCTGCTGGTGCGCAGGCTGCCGCTGAAGCGTACGAGGTCGTTTTTCAAATCATTGTTGAGATCGCCGGCGCGCCAATTTCTCGGATCTTCGACTGATGCAGTATTGAACTTATTTTTGAAGGTAAAGCCGCCGGCGCCGTTACTGATAAATATGTTCATCGTCGATTGTCCGCAGGCGGAGCCGCCGCAAAAAGACCCGGTTTCCACGCCTATATCGGGCGTGGCGTCTCCAGTAAAGTCTCCAGCCACAATGCTGGGCGGAGACGCGATGGAACCTGCCGGAACGGTAAACGCCACAGGAACCACCACTGGAGTGCGGAACGTGCCATTTCCATTGCCGAAGAACACGGTAAAGCGGGCCGTCGGCGCACTGCTTGATCCACCCAGCGCGGCTGTCGCGATATCCAGTGTTCCGTCACGATTGAGATCAGCCACCACAAGGCTCTGATTAGTTGTCGAGCTGCCGGGCGCGGGGAGTACCGTATCCAGCGTAAATGTCCCGGCGCCGGTGCCAAGATAGATCGCAACATCGCAATCTGTGGTGCTGGAAGGGCACTCGCGCACGGCGACATCAACTTTGCCGTCATTATTGAAGTCGCCAAGCCCAATAGCGCGTGGCTCATTTACCAGCGGAATAGTGATCGCCGGTTGAAACGTGCCATTGCCGTTGCCCAGCAGGACCACTAGTTCCGTCGACTGTAACTGCGCGATTACTAAATCGATTTTGCCGTCATTATTCACGTCCGCCGCCAGCGCCTGGATAGGTAAGGAATTGGTGGCCAGCGCCGTGTCGTGCGGCGCGCCAAAAGTCCCGCCGCCTTGATTAAACAGAATTGAAACGGTGCTGCCGTGGACTACGGCCATGTCCGGTTTGCCGTCGCGATTGAAATCCGCAACTGCCAGGCCGCCGGACTCACCGGGAAGCGTTGTCTGAAATGTGTTGTTGTATGAGAGTTGGGCAAAGGCGATGCCAGATGGGAGACACAGTAGCGCCAGCACCCTTAAGAAATTGCGTTCGAACATAGATTCTCCTTACCAGGGGCTGCTCTGGAATCGGTTGCAATTGCCGTACCACTTCCGATTGTGAGTGGGGGCTTCTGAAAGCTACATAAAACAGTGCTCACAGATGGAACCGCGGTTCACAAATTGGCGAGATAGGCGTCGACGAAGACGGACGAATAGGGATTTGGCCTACATTGGAATTGGCACTTTGGCGCGGATTGTGGACTGATGTTATCCTCTTAAGAGCGCCAATTACAGGATCCAATTAAGCACCAACTTACTTTGGCACGGAGGAATAGCTTGGCAGAAGTCCGATTACAGGAAGGCGAGCCGCTGGAAAACGCGCTGCGCCGGTTTAAACGTAAAGTCCAGACAGAGGACATCATTAAGGAAGTAAAGCGCCACTCGTATTACTTGAAGCCGGGCGAGAAGAAGCGCGTGAAACAGGCCCTGGCGCGCAAGCGGGCCAAGAAAAAGATCCGCAAAGATCGCGACTCCCGTCCCGACCGCGACTAGCGTTTCCCGCCGCCTCCAAGATGCGCGGCATAGCTGTATCCCGAAATTTAATCGACAGCCTCCACCTGGCCCTTCGCGAACTATACAAAGCGAAGGGCACGGGCGCGTCTGTGCGCGCGCACCACATTTCTCAATCTGCAAGTAATACTGGACAAATCTCCACCGCGCTTCGAAATATAATTGGCCCATGACACCTGCCGCCAAAGATCGTGCGACAAAAGATCGTGCGACAAAAGAGCGCGTGACGAAAGATCGTGTGATGAATGATCAGGCAACCAACGATCAGGTGAACGATCAGGCAGTGGAACTCCAGATCGGCGAGTTGCGCGAGACCATCCGCCGTCACGAACATCTTTATTACGTCCTGGACGCACCTGAACTTCCCGACGCCGAGTTTGATCGCCTGATGCAGGAGCTGAAGCGCCTGGAAGCGGCGCACCCAGAGTTGATCACCACCGATTCGCCCACTCAGCGCGTTGGCGGCAAACCCGCCGAAGGCTTTCCCAAGATCGTCCATTCGCGGCCCATGCTCTCATTGGACAACGCGTATAACGAGCAGGAGCTGCGGGACTGGGACCGTCGCGTTCGCGAATCTGCCGGTAGTGAAAAACTGGAATATGTGTGCGAGCTCAAGCTGGACGGCATGTCCTTGGCGCTTACCTATCAGGGTGGCCATTTGCTCAAGGGCGCGACGCGCGGCGATGGCACAGTCGGAGAAGACGTGACCTCAAACGTTAGAACAATGCGGTCTGTCCCACTGTCCGTGCCGGCCAGTGTTTTGAAAAAAGCCGGCGTTCCGGCTGATTTTGAGGTTCGCGGTGAAGTGATTATGCCGTTGCTGGCTTTTGAGCGCATGAATGAGGACCGCGAGCGGCAGGAGCTGAGCAAGTTTGCCAATCCGCGCAACGCCGCTGCCGGAACTATCCGCGTGCTGGAGCCAAACATCGTGGCCCAGCGACGGTTGGATTTTTATTCCTACTTCCTGCTGGTGGATGGCAAGTTGTACCCCGAGCACCACGACGACTCGTTGAAAGCGCTTCAGGCACTGGGATTCAAGGTGAATTCAAACCATCGGCTGGCGAGCGATATCGACCAGGTGCTGGAATTTATTGCCAACTGTGAGCAGTTGCGGGACAAGCTGCCGTATGAGATTGATGGCGTGGTCATCAAGGTGAACTCCATGCGAACGCAACAACGGTTGGGCTTTACGGGAAAAGCGCCACGCTGGGCCATTGCTTACAAGTATGCCGCGCGCAGCGGCACCACTCAGATAGAAGACATT
>DASXJO010000897.1:0-23496 GCA_036497385.1 Candidatus Angelobacter sp.
TCCAATCAAGCGGCGCGTGGCCGAGCGTGCCTGTTAGAGCTGTTCAATTGGAGGCAAGTAAGCCGGCACAACTCGGTCAGCAAATTGCCCAGGTCATTTACGGCGGAATAGGTCAGGAACGGTCATCAACATCCAGAACCAGGCAAGGAAGCACCCATGCCAGCCAAAAGTAAGTCGGCCAAAAACTCCAAGGCCGCAACGCGCGTAGTCAATGCGGAAATATTCAGACAGGTGTATGACTCGCCGCATTCACTGCCGGGGAAGGAAAAGTGGATAACGAGCGATCAAGACGTGCGGGCGATCGAGCGTCTGTTAGGCATGCCGCCGAAGACAATCGGCGCACCACTGTGGGTAAGCGGCGACACGCGGCATTGTCCCAAGTGCGCACGCGAAACGAACTGGCTGGACATTATCTCCTCGGCCCTGGCGCAGGTGCACGGGAAAGAACTCCTGGTGCGAGTCATCTTAGGCGACAAGAAATTCGTAAACACCGAAGCGCCCCGCGCGATCGCTGATTTGTTTTGTTTCAAATGCACGACCCCGATTCGCGACCTGCGCAGTTTCAAGTGTCACAACTGGGCTTACGCCAAGCCGCAGCTGCTGGAAGTCCTTGAGCACATGAAATCAAAGGCCAGATGATTGAACGGACGACAAAGCCGAAACGATCGCCGCCGGCTATGATGTCGGCGCGTGGCGGCCTGCTCCAACGCAAGTGCGCCTGCGGCGGCACGCCTGGCCCGACAGGCGAGTGTGAAGAGTGTCGCAAGAAACGACTGCAGCGAAAACCCCGGAATTTCGATACATCCACTCAACTCCCAACCTTCAACTCTCAACGTTCGGATGTGCATCCTATCGTCCACGAAGTGCTGCGCTCCTCCGGTCAGCCCCTGGACCCGGGCACACGTGCCTTCATGGAGCCGCGCTTCGGCCACGACTTCAGCAAGATGGGAATTCATTCCACGCAGGAAAGCTTCCACCACGGGCGGTTCCGTCAGAAAAGTGCTGAGCACCGAATTTCTCAGCTCGACACGAAACTGAAATACAGGTGCGCAATGGAAGAGTCTTCCTCAGAAGATGAACAGTTACTCTACAGGAGGCCTCTGGGTGTTGCGGCGTGTAATACTGAGAGAGGCATTGTCGAAAAGAGTGTGTTCGAAGAGCACTGTGCAGGCAACTGTGTCGAGCAGCACGAAGACCAACATGTAGAAGACATGACTCTGTGTTGTGAGCGATACGGGCGTTGTATTCAAAATGCTTCCACGGTGGACGGACGTAATAAATGCCGGGAGAAATGGATCGAGTATTGGAACCACATAGACGACTGGACTGAATGTAACGCGTACAATACAGAGGACCGTTGTCTTCAAAACCTGCTCAGGGATCAGTGCGCGACCCGCTCTAGCAAAACAAGCGAGGAATGCTGTCAGAGTCTGCAAAAGCAGTTCAACTTCGTAGAGGACCAAGTCCGCGAACGCTGTCCCAAGGCACTACCGTGGCCCTGTGGGTTCTCGGAGAATGGAGAGATCTTAAAGATCTGAGCAATCAAATATGAAGGTGTTCTGATGTTGACATTCCCTAACTCCCCGCGCTTGCACAAAGCCGCCATCGTGTTGCGCTACGCTAAGAGTTCGGCGGTGCGGCGCGTCATTATGCTGACATGCAACTCCGACATGCTCACGCGCACTTTGCAGTCAGGGGAGGTGCCTGGAGGATTGGACAAATGAACCGTCTGCTCCCTATTAAGGCGAAACCTCCAAGGAACGCGTCATATCCCACGCCTGCGAGAAGCGGCTTTCTTCAGCGCAAATGCGCCTGTGGCGGCACGCCTGGTCCGACGGGCGAGTGCGACGCCTGCCGCAAGAAAAGGTTGCAACGCAAAACGCAGAACTCGGGACTCGGAACTCGGAACGATTCTGAGGTACCGCCCATCGTTCACGAGGTCTTGCGCTCGCCCGGCCAGCCGCTCGATGCGGACACACGTACTTTCATGGAACCGCGCTTCGGCCATGATTTCAGCGCAGTTCGAGTGCACAACGATATTATGGCAGCGGAATCGGCTAGAGCCGTGGAAAGCTTGGCGTACACGGTGGGGTCGGACGTAGTTTTTGGAACTGGCCAATACACGCCCGGAACGCCACATGGGGACTATTTGCTGGCTCACGAACTTACTCACGTTATCCAGCAGGAGAACGCGGCGACAAGCAGAGGGATCAACATGCCTACGGCCGGCGAATCGGGTGAGATCGTGGCGAACAAGGCAGCGGCTTACGTCGCTACTGCGACGAAAACAGACCCGGCATTTCCTGCCATTGGCCGAAGTCAGCTTACGCTGGCGAAGGGCGAGAAATGGGCCGATTTTTGGGGTGTCGGTCCGTGGGACTCGTATAAAGCGAAGCAGCTTGCAGAAGCCGCGTTGTCGAAGGCGCAAAAAACCGGATTGCCTGGATTGCATAACGGAGCGGCCGATGCCTGGAGGCACTGTTACTGGAACTGCACAATGACAGCCGAGATCGGTGCTGATCAAGCCGAAGAGGTTGCAAGTAACCACGAAAAATATGGCGGCGGGCCAGCCAATGAGAACAGCATGGACATTCAGAACAACGCCAAAGGCCGGGCATGTGGAGGCAAGAATTGCGACGGCTGCTGCCAAACTAAACTCGATGCTGGAGAGCTTAGGGTGATCGACAGCAAGAGCGGAGCAGTTGTCCCAAGTGGACCGACAGCTCGGTCAACAACGCCGGCCGCCGGCTCTGGGGCTTACAAGTATTGAGATAATGGAAACAACATTGCGCGCTCAAACAAAAGCCACACCGCCATCCTCAACGTCGGCGCGAGGCGGACTACTGCAACGCAAATGCGCCTGCGGAGGCACGCCTGGGCCGACAGGAGAATGCGAAGCGTGTCGCCAAAAGCGGCTGCAACGTTTCACCTCTCAACCCTCAACCTTCAACTCTCAACCTGCTGAGGTTCCTCCCATTGTTCACGAAGTCCTGCGCTCTCCTGGTCAGCCACTCGATTCGCGGACTCGTGCTTTCATGGAACCGCGATTCGGTCACGACTTCACTAGGATCCGGATACACAATGACGAAAAAGCTTCTGAGTCTGCACGCGCGCTTGATGCTCAAGCATTCACGTTGGGAAACCATGTGGTATTTGCCACCCGCCAATACTCGCCAGCCACAACCGAGGGACAAACGTTATTGGCCCATGAACTAACTCATGCCATCCAACAAAGTGGAGTAGCCAGTCAATCAGCATCGCAGTTAAAAATAAGCTCGCCGAGCGACCCGCTGGAGCAGGAAGCTGAAAGAATATCTCAAACCGTTGTCGGAAACCTTAGGGACGTGCCAACGGCAGGAAATTCCTTCTTCCTCCCCAAGAGCGGAGTAACGGCGAACGAGTCTAACGGATTTTTAGCATTTCATCAGATTGATCAGGTACCTGGAATCGTGGTCCCGCCGCTGGGAGTGACACCCGCGAGATCGTTTGGTGCGCCCCGACTGGCTCGGGCCGTTTACAATGTGGGAGCACTGACGATCCAGATTGATTACGGAAACATCATCCGTGTTCCGACGAGCGATTATGAGACCGAAATCGAAGGGCGCTTCGCCAGCTGGACCGGGAGCCCCGCCGCCATCATTCACGCCGCCTTGGCGGCACTGACTCAGGATCAAAAGAGATGGGTTTTATTCGGTTTGGACATATTAGTCGACAACACAGCAGCGGCGCACAGCGGTTTCAATAGGGTTCAGGGCGTGCAGCGCCTAATCGCTCACGCGCCATCCGCCGCGGCGCAGCCACTGTCGGGACCTCTCCCTAATTTTCCGAATGAGGTCTTGCGCGTCAGTGGCTGGTTCGAGATAGCGCTGTCTGCCCGGTTAACTGCTCCAACAGGGGCTACGCTTACAAGCATATCCACGCTGGTTAATCCGCCTCCCGGCCCGAGCGCCCCGCCCGGAGGAGCCCTGGACGCAGTGCGACTTAACGCTGACATACCTCCAGCCTTGATTGCGCTCTTGCAAGCTCGTGATCCTGCCAGTTGGCCTTCGGTCGGGACTGACCCGATAGGAGGTATTCAAAGTATCGGAGACCAGATTCAGGTCGAAGCACGTGCGTTCTTTGCGCCATATGGAGACACAGCTGTGGCGAATGCATATTCCAGAGGCTGGGTGTACTCGGCACACATAACCTCCACCGTTCCGATGGTTCCCACGGTCGACGATCGCATTAGTTATCTGCTCAATAGAGCTGAAATTGTGGGCCGGAAGAGTCAGCTTGGCGGCGCCATCTTCGACAATTGTAATTATGATTCAAGCCGTCCTGCCGACCAGGCAGCATTACTCGCCATCGTAACTCCCATGGAAGCCGATCCGGTTATTCAGCCGTTAGTAAACCGGCTGATCCAACACACTGGACAAACGGCACACCCTCCCGGCGGTCCAGAGGTTGGCATTTCCACCGAGTTCAATCTCAGCACGACGACAGAATGCGCGGCGCGATGGCAAACGATTAAAACGTTAACTCACGAGTTGGTCCATGCGATGGTGCATCCGACGTTTCCAGTTAGTGCGAGCAGCATCCGGTTCGGCCAGATCGTTGTTGAAGGCTTTACTGAGGTATTAGGAGTGCAGCTGTACGAAACCATTCGGTCCAGAGCGGGTTCGAATGCTGCGTTCAAAGGCCAGATGGAAGCGGGCATCGCCGCGGCGCCCTGTCCGGTACCTCCCGCGGCTACCATCGGTTACGGTCAGGCGGGCGCCAACGCAGAATCAATTCGCGCGCTTGTGGGGAACGACAATTTCCGGGCTGCTTATTTTCTCGGGGCTGTGAAGCTGGTAGGTTTGTAAAACACGTATGGACGTTAGCATGAGCGAGTTTGTAAACGATCCGGCTGCGGTAAAAGCGGCGGTGCAGCCGTTTCTGAACCAGGATTTAGTTTCGTGGAGAGGGCTGCCAAAAATTACGGTTGAGACGTTGAACGCCGCAATTGGCAAGCCGATAAAAATGGAGCAAGCGGCGCTCGGTTGGTACCCGGCGGATCGCTACACCTTTACAGTGGAAAGTCCAAGCGGCGGTTTCGTAGCTTATGTCCGCAATGGTGAGGTGGTCCTGATTGAAGCTCTCGTTCCGCCACCATTGTCTGCAATGGAAGGGCTTGGCCAGCCAACGGCGATCCTACCGCACGAAATTCTTTCACCCGGCACTTACGTGCACGAATATGTGTATTGCGACCGAGGTCTGGTACTGAGCATCGGGGAGCCATTTCAAAAAGAGGAACCGTTAAAGGTTGTTCGGGCCCGCGGCGTCCGTCCCCTCGACAGGCCCGATGAGTTTGGACCGGAGTTCTATCAGGCCTTCCAAGACCAAAAAGTGTGGAAGCAATCGGAAGAATGACGGCATGGAATTCAGCAGGAAGTTCATGAAGATGATAGGAACTAGATTGTACATTCCATGAGCAGCTTCCCCGGTTCACCACGCTTGTTAAAAGGCGCCATCATCGGGCTCGACCCGTTTAACCCCCTCGCGAGTGTGGTCGTGTTCCAATACAACCCGGACACGATGACACGAAAGTTAGAGCCGCGCGCGGTGAGCGCTGAAGGCGACCGCGGCGAGGCTTTTCGGCTCACCGGGGCGCCGAAGGAGACGATCACTCTAAGTGTTGAGATCGATGCAACCGATCAGCTCGAGGAAGCCAATCCGCTAGCCACAACGATGGGTATTTATCCGACGCTGGCCGCGCTGGAAATGATCCTATACCCAAAGAGCGCGGTGGTGATTGCCAATACCATCCTTTCCCTGATTGGCACCGTGGAGGTGATTCCAGTCGAAGCGCCCATGACACTGTTCGTCTGGGGGCCGCAGCGCGTTCTGCCGGTGCGTCTCACCAGTCTTAGCATCACGGAGGAGGCACACGATCCGTTACTCAATCCGATCCGCGCCAAGGTTGAGTTATCGCTAACTGTTCTTAGTTACCAGGACCTATCTGTCACCAGCCCCGGCGAGGCCCTTTTTCTGGTCCATCACATTGCCAAGGAGATCATGGCCACCACCAACGTGTTTAACAGCGCGCAGAACATCGGCGCGGCATTGAAGCTGTAGCGAACCCAAGGACAACCATGTCTTTCCCACCGACCAGCCGGTATTACAATATCCAGACCGCGACCCTGGAAACGAAGGACGGCCGCACACTAATCTATATTAGACGCCGCTTTGTCCCGCCGCCTGAGCGCTTCTCGCTGTTGCAGGAGCATGTGGTGGTACAAGGCGATCGTCTGGACAATATCACCGCGCGTTACCTGGGCGATCCAGAACAGTTCTGGCGCGTTTGCGATTCGAACCGCGCGATGCGCCCCGACGAACTCACAGAGACGATTGGCCGGCGGCTGCGCATCACTCTGCCAGAAGGAATACCAGGAGTACCGAATGCTTGATGGTATCCATCTTACTTTGTTGATCGGCCCCCTGGCTGTGCCTCTGCCCGCGCCGCTGCCGGTGGTGGAAGCGCTCCAAAGCGTGCAGGTGACCAGCCAGCGCGACCGCACCGGTTTTCAATTGACCCTCACTGTGAGCAAAACTTCGCTCATCCAGCTAGCGCTGCTGCCCGCGGGGTTCTTTGACCCGATGATCACTCGCGTTGTCATCATCGTTACTTTTCGCGGTATCCCGCAAGTCATCGCCGACGGCGTTATTACCCGCCACGAAGTTTCACCGAGCAATGACCCGGGCCAGTCAAAGCTAACTCTTACCGGCGAAGATCTAAGTGTCTTGATGGGCGTAGTGGAAATGAAACTGCCATATCCCGCCATGCCGGACGCCGCCCGTATCCTTATGATCCTCGGCAAGTATGCGATGTTTGGAATCGTACCAAACGTAATTCCGCCGCCCGTCATTACGGTAAAGAGTCCAACGAAGGAGATTCCCACTCAGACCGGCACCGATCTCAGTTACATCAAAGGTCTGGCCGCGCAGTCCGGCTACGTCTTCCACATCGAGCCGGGGCCATTTCCGCTCACCAGCACAGCCTATTTCGGGCCTGATCTTCCGATACCTCTGCCGCAGCCGGCGCTTAGCATTAATATGGACTGGGAGACTAACGTGGACTCACTTAGCTTCAGCCTGGACGGCCTGGCAAAGAAACTTGTAGTCATTACAATCCTTGACCCCATTACGGGAAAGATTCCGATTCCGATTCCGATCCCGAATATAAGTCTGCTGCACCCGCCCTTAGGTGCGCGCTTAACGCCACCCGCGAAGATAGAGTTCCCTGACGATATGGCAAACCTCGCTCCGGATGAGGTAGCGAAACGGGCGTTCGGATTGATGCTAAATAATGCGGACGCGATCACTGGCAACGGTTCTCTCAATGTGACCCGGTACGGCGCTATTCTGAGAATGCGCACGGTGGTGGGAGTAAGGGGGGCAGGACCGGCTTACGATGGTTTCTACTACGTCAACAGCGTCACTCACAATCTGAAGCGCGGCGAATACAAGCAGTCCTTCACCTTGTCGCGCGATGGGTTGATTACGCAAACTCCAGTGGTCGGACCATGAACGGATCGAGCCCTAATCGCACCTATTACGGTAAGTATCGCGGCACCGTGCTGCAGAATGTTGACCCGGAGCAGCGCGGGCGATTGCAGTTAACGATCCCGGACGTTCTCGGCGCGATTCCTTCGAGCTGGGCCGAGCCTTGTGTGCCGTTGGCCGGTCCTACTGGGCCGCCGATGGGAGTCTATATGGTGCCGCCGATTGGTGCGGGGGTCTGGGTCGAGTTTGAGCACGGTGATCCAGATCATCCTATCTGGGTGGGTTGCCGCTGGGGTTCACAGTCAGATATTCCAACACTCGCTAAGGCCGGGAATCCGGCCGATCCGAATATCATTATTCAATCGCTCTTGCAGCACTCAGTGATGATCAGTGATATGCCTCCGACACCGGCCACGGGTGGGGTTATCCTACAGAGCACGACCAAGGCGATGATCGTGGTGAACGACAGCGGCATCTATCTCGATAATGGAAAGGGCGCCTCCATTATGATGGTCGGTCCCAATGTAACAATCAACAAAGGCGCGCTGGTCGTGATATGAGAAAGGAACAATTATGCCAGGCTTTCTAGTTCATGTCGGGGCGCAGGTGCTTTGTGCGCACGGCGGTCAGGCGCAGCCCACGGCGCCGAATCCGCGGGTAACAGTCAGCGGCCAACCAACGGTGTTAATGACTACGCCTTACGTTGTGGCCGGTTGCGCGCTTCCTCCCCCCACGGCCGGGAATGGGCCATGTGTCACCGCACAGTGGCTCAGTGGCACAACTCGCGTTACATCAAACGGGCAGCCGCTTCTCGTGCAAAGCAGCCAGGCAATCTGCGCGCCTACCGGCACGCCGCTCATGATCGTTGTAACTCAAACGCGCGTGACTGCAATGTAATGGAGTTATGAATATCGATTTCCCTTTTCATCTCGATAGTCGCGGCCGCACCGCTGTGACCGATGATGACGACCACGTTCGTGACATGATCGAGCAATTTCTTTTTACCAATCCCGGGGAGCGCGTGAACCGTCCGGATTTTGGCGCTGGTCTTTTACAGTTGGTCTTTGCGCCGAACAGCCCGGAACTGGCCACGGCGGTTGAACTTACAGTTAAAGCCGGGCTCCAACGCTGGCTAAGTGACCTGGTCGATGTGCGTGGGCTAAAAGTAACAAGCGAGGACGCGACCCTAAGCGTGCTTGTGCAATACCTGGTAAAGCGCACCGGCGAACAGCGCATAGACACCTTTACCAAGGCAGGAGTCTAATGGAAAGCCCGAGCTTAACTTGCAGGCTGGAACGGCGTCGCCAGCGCGACCGCGGCCAGGGTTGGAGCGGGATTGATTACATCGAGGTGATTGATGATGGCGACCAGCGCCAGTTGTGCGTTCATTTCTTCGGGTTGATTCCGCAGGGACTTACGAAAGATGACGTGGTGATCGAGGGCGGCAGGCGGGTGTCAGACATCCAGGTCGTAAAGGTGGACTACCACGGCGATGATCGCGCGACGGGCAGTAACCTTGACGCTTGCTTGCGAGTGATGGTCGATAAGGCGGGCGATTTCTCCACTTACACCTTGCGCTTGGTTGGTGGTGAAGACTGGCCCCAAAACGACCAGCGGTTTCAAAAATTGGATCCGCGTTATTCGCATGCAGAGTTTAGTTTCAAGGTGGGCTGCCCAAGCGACTTCGACTGTAAGGAGGAGGAGGTTTGTCCACCCGAAAAGCGCGACGAACCGGAGATCAATTACCTGGCGAAAGACTACTCCAGTTTCCGCCAGCTTATCCTCGACCGGCTGGCGCTCATCATGCCGGATTGGCAGGAGCGGCATGTGCCGGACATTGGCATTGCTCTGGTCGAGTTACTGGCCTATGTCGGCGACTATTTGAGTTATTACCAGGATGCGGTCGCGACCGAGGCCTATCTCGACACGGCGCGCGAACGCATCTCGGTGCGGCGCCATGTTCGTTTGGTCGATTATTTCCTGCATGAAGGCTGCAACGCGCGCGCGTGGGTTAGCATAGCGACGGATAATAATACCGAGCTTGACCTGAGCGATTGTTTTTTCATCACCAGGCCGGGCGAAGCGCGCTTTGCCAATAAGACTCTCTCGAAGATGGAAGACCTTCAAGATGTGCCGGGGGCGAGCTACGATGTGTTCGAGCCGACCGACAAGGAACTTATTCAGCTGGTCGCGGCGCATAGCACAATCTTTTTCTATAGCTGGGACAACCAGGAATGCTGTCTGCCCCGGGGAGCGACGCGGGCGACTTTGCTGGACGGCTGGGCCAACGCGGAAGGACCGGCCTTGGCCGCCGAAACGCATTATGACCCGGAAGACGCTAAGGCGCCGACTGAGCGACCACGGACACTCGACTTAAAGGTCGGCAATGTTCTTATCTTTGAAGAAGTGTTAGGGCCTAAGACTGGTCAGAGGGCTGATGCGGATCCAAAGCGGCGTCATGCTGTCCAACTCACAAGCGTGCGCCCGATCGTTGATCCGGTGAATGGCACGCCGGTGGTCGAGATCGAATGGGCAGTTGCGGATGCCTTGCCGTTTCCACTCTGTATTTCCGCGCGACGTGACGCGCCCGATTGCAGGTTTGTCTCGAACGTGAGCGTTGCTACAGGCAACGTTGTCCTGGTGGACCACGGAAGGACGACTGATCCGCCGGAGGACTTAGGCTTGGTGGAGCGGATCGTGGCGGTAGGGACTTGTGAGTGCGAAGGAAGCGCCGTGGAAATGACTTATCTGCCAGGTCGCTACCGGCCTATTTTAGAGCGACGGTCACTTACATTTAGTAACTCTCTTCCAAAGCATAAGTCGGCTTCCGACGTATTTAGCGCGAACAACCTGGATGCCCGAACGGCACAACCGCAGATCAAAGTGCAAAGCATCCCGGCCGCGCCGGAGGCTCTGGTATCACTCTTTGAGAGCAACGACTTAAAAGACCCAACCGCGCTCATTGCGAAACTTCGAAATAACGCCGACCCGATTGGCGCTGCCTTGCGTCCTAAGCTTTCACAAACAACCCTCGACTTGCTTAACAAGTTTGTTGTTGGAGGGGAGCCGTCTTTGGACCTCCTGACGGCGTTGACCACAGACCTGAATGCCCTCCTTCAAGCATGGAGTGCTCGCAGGGATCTGCTTAGCAGTCAAAGTGACGATCTTCAATTTGTCGTAGAAATGGATAACGAAGGTCGCGCACACCTTCGCTTCGGCGACGGTGATTTGGGGTTACTGCCCGAAGCGGGGACAAGGTTCATCGCGAGTTACCGGGTAGGAAACGGCCCGGCTGGTAACGTTGGGGCGGACACCATTACCATCCTCGTTCTGCGCAAGACAATGCTAAGCGGCGTGAATCTAACTCCGCGTAATCCGCTTCCAGCCAAGGGCGGCACCGCGTCTGAGCCGATTGCGGAAGCGAAGTTGTATGCCCCGGGCGCATTTCGTAACACGTTGGAACGGGCGATCACCGCCAAGGACTACGCCACCCTTACGACAAGCCAGGGTAATATGGCTCGGGCGGACCTGCGTTGGACCGGTAGCTGGTATGAGGCGCGGGTCGCGATTGATCCAGCCGGCAGCGAGGAAGCTAACAAAAAACTGTTGCATGCGATCAAACGCGGTCTTTATCCCTATGGCCGGATGGGCTATGACCTCGCGGTGCAGCCAGCGACCTATGTCCCGCTCCAGATCGGAATGACGATATGCGTATTGCCACATTATTTGCGGGGCCAGGTGGAAGCGGCTTTGCTCGAAGTCTTCAGTAACCGCGTCCTGCCGGATGGGCGTCTTGGTTTTTTCCATCCCGACAATCTGACCTTTGGCGAAGGAATTTATCTTAGCAAACTAATCGCCGCGGCGCAGTCGGTGACGGGGGTCGAGAATGTAAAAGTAACAATGTTCCAACGCTTTGATGAGCTACCCAATCAGGAGCTGGAAAAGGGCATCCTGCTGCTCGGCCCGTTGGAGATCCCCCAACTCGATAACGATCCGAGTTTCCCGGAGCACGGTAGCCTGGGCCTGGACATGAGAGGAGGAAGATGAATCCAACCTGTGGCTGCTGCGAGGGCACGGAAGTCCTAACACCGGCGCCAACGGCCAATCGCCCCGGCCTTGACGCGCTGAGTTATCGCGCGGGCACGCACGCTACTTTTCTGGAGACAATGAAAGCGCGGCTCTCGAGCCTTGCCCTCGACATTTCGACCGGAGAATACGATCCTCTAGGTAACCCGGTTACACAGTCTGTCCTCCCGTTGGTTGGTCTTACGACCCGCGAAGCGAGCGATCCTTCCATTGCTCTCCTCGATGGTTGGGCGATGGTGGCCGATGTCCTGACCTTTTATCAGGAGCGCATAGCTAACGAGGGCTATCTCCGCACTGCGACGGAGCGACGCTCGATCCTGGAGCTGGCCCGGATGATTGGTTACACGTTGCGGCCCGGAGTCGCGGCGACGGTTTATCTGGCCTATACGATTGATGAAGACCTATCGGTAACGCCGCCTAAGCCGATTAAGACAGTTATCCCTGCCGGTAGCCGGGTCCAGAGCGTGCCGGGGACGGGAGAACTACCACAGTCATTCGAAACCTCCGACCCGCTCGAGGCGCGCTCGGAGTGGAACAACCTCAAGCCTCGCCTGACCCGCCCGCAGAACATAACCCTCGTCAACGCGCAGGAGATAGCGAATATCTATTTTGAAGGCGCGGCCTTGAACCTAAAGGCGAATGACCATCTACTGCTCGTCTTTGGCGAGGAAATCGGCGCGCAGGTAGTGCGAGTTGTCGAAGGAGCCGAGCCGAAATTTGACGAGAACCGAACCGACGTCACGCTGCAAGCGGTGCCTTTCCTTATCATTGCAGCTCTGGCTTTGTTACGCGTTGGGAAAACCGCGCTGGATACTCAAATCCCATTGCTGGAGAAAGACCAATCAAAATCAGCGGTCGTAAAACGGGTGGAGGAGGTTAACGATTTTGTCCTAAAAGGCATCGAGAATCTGGCCCTCGGTAATTATCCGCCGATCGATCAAGAGTATTTCAGCCATGAGCGCATCTATAGTTTTTTGGCGACGCTGGTAAACCCGACGCCAGCCATGGCTAAAACAATTCGTCCCTTTACGCCTTTATTTGCAACTAAGGCCCGTGCCAGCACAAAACGACGAAAAACCGCGGCGGTCGCGCCGCCTCCTCCGGAGGAATCGAATGGCACACCCTGGACCGATCCGCAGGTGTTGGAAGTAGCAAAGAGTGTTCTGGACGCGGCAACAGAGATGCTAAAGGATGCTTCCTTCCGGCACGACCTTACTTGTCTTGCCATAAGTGTAGTCGAGGGTTTGCGCCCGATTAGCAGCAGCGACCGAACAACTCTCTCGAGTTTACTGGACCGGTATCTCACGTCGCGCCTGGAAAAGCAGTTCAAGGACCAACTGCAACAGCAACAAGCGGGGCCCATCGGAGACCTGCTAAAGGGAGTCTTTAAGTTGCTCAATGACTTGAGCCAGTTGGTAAGCGCTGCGGAATTGCACGATAGTATCGATGGTCTGCTATCCGACCTCCTGGCATTAACTGACGAGAACTCTGCAAAATTCATTAAGCGGGCGCAGGATTGGTTAGCGAAGATTCCAAAAGGCGACAGCGCTCAATGCGAGGCGGCCACTCCAATAACCATCAGCCTGGCTAATCTGATCGAACCGCTGGCCAAGCACGCCTCATTACACCCGGCGAACAGCACGCAGTTAGGGCGGACTGCCGCGCAGGGATTTACCCGGACGGCCGACAATCTTCCGCAGTTATTAGTCGCTTTTAAGCCGAGCCTGAGTGAAACACTCTACGCGGCCTGGAGGAACGCTAGCGTAGATTCAGCTTTGTTACCGTTGCAATCGGTTCACGTTCTTCGGCTGGTGGCCTCGCCCTTCGGCTACAACGCCCCGGTTAAGATGGCACTCGCGCCGAACACGAGTGATACAAAGCAGGAGTTTCCATTCGTCGCGGAGCCGGATGGAGACTGGACGCCCAGTGAAGCAGGGGACGAATCCTCGACCGTCCTTTATCTGGATGCGGCTTACGACGCGATTCGCCCTAAGAGTTATGCAGTTATACAAAACAAATCTGCCGGCTACCTGGCTGCGCGGGTCGATTCGGCGCTAATCCGTCCGCGCACCGCCTACAACGTGAGTGCCAAGACCACCGAGCTGGCCTTGCCCAGGCACTGGTGGGACCCGGCCAACGATTTGATGGACAAGCTGCGCGAGACAGCCGTCTATGCGCAGAGCGAAGAGTTAGTGCTGGCGGAAGAGCCTTATACGGCAGAGATCCAGGATGCCGTCATCGAGCTGGGTGAACTATACGATGGTCTGTCCAGTGGACGCTGGCTGATTGTTTTTGGCGAACGGACCGATATCCCAGGCACGAGTGGCGTCAAAGCCGGCGAACTCGTCATGCTCGCCGGGGTCGAGCAAAAGTATACGGACTTGCCGGGCGATAAGACCCACACGTTCATCACCTTGCAAAACAAATTAGAGTATCATTACAAGCGCGACACGGTTGTTATCTTCGGCAACGTCGTTAAAGCTACGCACGGCGAAACGCGCAACGAAGTCCTCGGCAACGGCGATGGTAGCAAAGCAGCACAAGCATTCACTTTGAAACAAGCGCCGCTCACCTTCGTCGCCGCGCCAAATCCCGCCGGGGTCGATAGCACGTTGGTAGTGCGGGTCAATGACATTCAGTGGCACGAGACCGATAGCCTCGCTGGTTTGCTTCCAACAGACCGCTCCTTTATTACCAAGACGGATGACGATGGAAAAACGACGGTCATCTTTGGCAACGGCCAGCACGGCGCGCGGCTACCTACCGGCCAGGAAAATGTGAAGGCAATCTATCGCAACGGCATCGGCGAACCGGGTGACGTGAAGGCCGACCAGATCACGCTTCTGGTGACGCGTCCACTCGGTGTTAAGGCAGTTACTAACCCGTTGCTTGCCTCGGGCGGAGCGGACCGCGAGAGTCGTGACCAGGCACGCCAGAATGCGCCTTTAGCGGTGGCCGCGCTCGACCGGCTGGTTTCGACGCGGGACTATGCCGACTTCGCCCGCACCTTCGCTGGCATCGGTAAGGCGAGCGCCGCCCGGCTCTCCGATGGCCGCCGCCAGCTTGTCCATGTTACTATCGCTGGGACCAATGATATCCCGATCGATGAGACTTCCGACTTATATCGCAACCTGCGCAAGGCGCTCCGTGACTTTGGCGATCCCTATCTGCCGATAAGAGTCGGGCTGCGCGAGTTACTAGCTCTCATCATCAGCGCCAACGTGAGCGTGTTACCCGACTACCAATGGGAATCGGTCGAACCGAAGATTCGCACGACGCTGCTCGATGTCTTCGGCTTTCAACGGCGGGAGCTGGGTCAGACCGTATTCTTGAGCGAAGTTATCAGGGCGATCCAACAAGTCGATGGTGTCGCTTATGTGGATGTCGATCTGCTTAGTAGTATCTCGGAAGCGGAACTCTCCTCACCCGATTTGGAAAAGAAACTCGAACAATTGGCGGCGGCAACCACGCCTGAGTCTTACTTATTGGTGCACCTGGCGGAAACGGTCGGACCGCCACGGATGGCGGGCTACCAGATCCTGCCTCGGAATGGTATCTTTCCCGCACAACTTGCATTTCTCACTCCTGACGTGCCGGACACGCTTATTCTCAAGGAGGTGCCACAATGATTGACCGGGATCGTTTGTATGAGCTATTGCCAGTGGTTTACCGGCAGCGCGACGCCGACCAGGGCTATCCGCTCCGCGCGTTACTCCAGCTAATCTCGGAACAGGTTGAGATAGTTGAAGGAAACATCGACCAGCTCTACGAAAACTGGTTTATCGAGACATGTGAAGACTGGGTTGTGCCTTACATCGGCGATCTGATTGGTTACCAGGCCGTCCATGAAGCCGGCGAGCCCGGTGACACGGGCACGGCGCCGGGCCGGCAGAGGAACAAGATTCTCATTCCACGAAGCGAAGTAGCAAATACGATTGGCAATCGCCGCCGGAAAGGGACGCTATCATTGTTAGAAGAGTTAGCCAGGGAAGTGGCAGGTTGGCCGGTGCGTGCCGGTGAATTTTACAAGCAACTTGGATGGACTCAGCAGCTCGATTACCCGCAACCAAACCGGGGACGCACGGTTGACCTGCGGCACGGTGGCGCTTTGGATTTGCTGAACGGGCCATTCGATGAAGCTGCACACACAGCGGACGTGCGCCGGGCCAACTCGCTGCGCACCGGAGGCCGGTATAACATTCCGAGCGCGGCGCTTTTCGTTTGGCGACTGAAAACCTATTCCGTGACCCAGACCCCGGCCTATTGTGTGGATGAGCGTCAGGGTTGCTACACCTTTAGCGTGCTCGGCAATGATACCCAGCTCTATAACCGTCCCCAGGCTGAGGCGGAGCCAACCCACATTGCCGGAGAATTAAACTTACCTACGCCGATCAGATTGCGGCACTTTGAGAAGCACAAGACTGATTACTACGGAGAGGCTAAGAGCTTGTATATCTCGATTGGCTCGCCGCGTCAAGCGGTGCTGGCAAGCCGCGTGATCCCGGCGGACTTAAGCGATTGGACATACCGGTCGCAGAACGGGGTTGCGGTGGACCCTGTGCTGGGACGGATCGTCTTTCCGCCAGACCATTCACCGGAAGAAGTTGTTTGGGTATCTTACCGCTATGCTTTTAGTGCTGACATTGGCGGCGGCGAGTACAATCGACCGCTCTCGCAGCCGGCTAACTACGATCTTTACCGGGTTGGGGAACAGGAGACTTATAAGACGATCAATGACGCCCTGGCGCAATGGCGGCAGGATGAAGATGGCACAACCGGACCGGGGCCACGGCAGGCTGTTATAGAAATCAACGATAGTGGGCTATACGAAGAACGGCTCGATATTACTTTGCGCGAATACGAGGCGCTTCAGCTCCGCGCCGCCAATCGCAAGCGGCCTGTCATTAACATCTCGAACACCAGACTCGCCCTCCCCGATGCTCTTAACGTTCGGGGTGGGCGTGGCAGCCGTTTCACGCTCGATGGGTTGCTCATCGCCGGCCGCGGCATCCAGGTTTCCGGCTACAAGGCAGACAAGGCGCATCCTGAGCTACACGAGCGCGGTGATTTGTGCGACGTAACCATCCGCCATTGCACACTCGTACCCGGCTGGGACCTGGACTGCGATTGCGAACCTCAACATAGCGGCAAGCCAAGTCTTAGATTGTCTGGCACACGCGCCCAGATCAAGATCGAGCATAGCATCCTGGGACCAATCCAAGTAATGGCCGATCGAGGAAGGACAGATCCGATCCGCATTACCATCAGCGACAGCATCCTGGATGCGACGAGTGAGGATCATAACGCCCTAAGTGGAATACAAGGCGAGATGGCTTACGTAAGACTAACGATCGCGCGCAGCACGGTGTTTGGTATAGTCCTCGCGCACGAAATAGCCCTGGCCGAGAACTCCATATTCAAAGGGCATATCGGCGTCGCCCATCGGCAGGCGGGCTGCGTGCGATTTTGTTATGTCCCACCCGGCTCGCGCACTCCGCGCCGCTATGAGTGCCAGCCCGACCTGGTGGAAAGAGTCATTACCGATCTATTTGCGCAACACAAGATTTCGGCGGCGGAACGAGACAGCCAACGAGAAGCTGCGCAACTGCGCGTTGAGCCCGAGTTCAATGCCTTTCGCTACGGCAAGCCAGTTTACTGCCAGTTATCAGCCGCTTGCGCCCAAGAGATCACTCGCGGCGCGGAGGACGAATCGGAAATGGGTGTGTTTCACGATCTTTATCAACCGCAACGCGCGGCCAACCTGCGCGCCCGCCTCGACGATTACACACCTGCCGGCATGGATGCCGGCATTATCTATGCAACCTAGGAGCTAACAATGAAAGCCGACTTCACCCGCGACACATTCAATCCACTCAAACACTTTAGCCGTGTTCTGATGCAACAAGGGCGCGTCCAACTGGATGCCGATTGGAACGAGCAGACCGCGATTCTGCTTCACTACTTGCGAAGCCTGGGCGCGGACTTGATTGGTCCGCATGGCGGGCCTGCGGATGTCCTCAGTCCCGCCGGTCAATCGTTAGAGGTAAATTGCGGATTTGAAATCATCACCGACCCGGCGCGCATTGACGCTTTGCCTACCGACGCGGAGACGAAGGAAAAGCTAAAAGAGTTACTGGGCGGTGCAAAGCCGGCCCTGCTCATTGGCAGAGGACACTATTACGTTCATGGTATCTTGTGCGAGAATGATGATTACATCGCCTACAATGCGCAGCCGGGATATCCTGTTCCCGGTGATTTGACCTTCGACGACGGCGCGTCTTACTTGCTCTATCTCGACGTTTGGGAACGCCATGTAACTTACGTTGAAGATGAAGACAAAAACCGCGCCAATCCCAGCATCCGCGAGGTGGCGTTAAATGGCCCGGACACGGCGACGCGCGCGCAAGTGGTCGGGCAAATTAGAGCGGTGTCCGTTCCTGAGGTTGAGCCTCTGCCTGACTATAAGAAGGACTATGCCGCATTTCTAGGGTTACTCGGTGGGACAGTTGGGCTGGGAGCGGGGCGATTAAGGGCGAGGGCAAAAATGCCGGAAGCAGCAGAAGAGAACCCATGCATCGTTTCTCCCACAGTTGGATATCGCGGAACGGAAAACCAGTTGTATCGCGTAGAGATTTACGATGGTGGTGAAGAGAACGTGGCGACGTTCGTCTGGTCGCGGGAGAACGCTTCGGTCATTTTTCGCATCCTTAATATTTCATCGGACAACACCGCGCACACTACCACGGTTAGTCTGGAAAGCTTGGGCCGCGACGCTCGATTTGGTTTGGCTGAGGGGAACTGGGTTGAAATTGTGGATGATGACTACGCTCTTCAAGGTCGTGCCGAGCAACTACTAAGAGTAACCTCAGTCGATTTGGATGAAGGAGCGGTAACATTGGGAGGAACACGCGCTTCGACCGTGGGAGACAACGTGGATAAGCATCCTTTCTTGCGGCGCTGGGACGGCACGGACGGTGCGACCAAGGTTGTGGAGTTCAATACACAGGACGATTGGATCTCGTTGGAGGATGGCGTGCAAATTCAGTTTCAGCCAACCAACGGCGGAATATACCGGACGAGGGATTACTGGCTGATTCCAGCCCGCACGGCTACGGGCGATGTCGAGTGGCCGGGAGAGGTGGGCCTCCCTGACGCCATCGCGCCGCACGGCGTGCAACATCACTATGCGCCCCTCTGGATTGTCACCGTGGACGGTGAAACCCTAACGTCCGCGGGCGATTGCCGGCGCAAATTCAGCCCGTTTGCTTCATGAACCCTTCTTCTTCCATGTATAATGGTCTGACGTTGGTCCAACGACGCCCGCCTATCCTTCAGGAAACCGAATATGACGGCGACCAAGCTCATAAAATCATGATCAACGAAGCAATTTCCACTTAGAAGCCAACCAGTTTCCTTGACATAAAATCAAAAACGTAAAGACCCTCAACCAGCAAAGGAGTTCATATGCCGCGCCGTCATCGCACTCAGTCCACCAAAGCCAAACCATCGAAGCAGATCGCCAAGCCCCTGTGCCGGAATCTGCCGCGACCCGTTCCCCAACTCTCACCTACAGTGATGGCTGACCCGCGTCGAGCGGCGGCTATTCTGTCCACGCGCTCGAAATGGGTGAACGGAACCGTGCTGCACTATTGCTTTTTTGGAGCGAGTTCTCGCTTCTCGGTTCCAAAGGTTCAGGCGGATGCGGTCCGTGATGCGTTCGCCAAATGGAAGCAGATCGGGATCGGCCTTGTGTTTCAAGAGGTCAATGAACTCAGCGAAGCTGAAGTCCGGGTAGGCTACTCGACGGCCGATGGCAGCTCCGCTTCGGCGGTCGGCCGCGAAGTACTCGATGTCCCCTTGAATGAGCCGACGACTGTGTACGGCTGGAACCTTACCACCTCCTACGGTCGTGGTACCGCACTCCATGAGCTCGGACACGTGCTCGGCATGGAGCACGAGCACCAGAATCCCTTCGCGGGAATCAAGTGGCACGAACAGGCGGTGTACGACGCGCTCGGTAGACCTCCCAACAGTTGGGACCACGATACGACCTTTCACAACATCTTGCAGAAGCTGACGTCGCAGCAGGTTCAGGGTTCGACTTGGGATCCCGATTCCATCATGGAATATGAGTTCGAGCCAGGCCTCATCGATGAGCCCGAACAATACGATATTAACGGCATCTTCCCACCGGGAACGCTCTCGAGTCCTGACAAGGAATGGGCCCTCAAGTGGTACCCGCCGTTGCAAGCCACGCTGCCGACGCTCCAACCATTCCAGGCTATGGTCGTCGACCTCGCTGCCGGCCAGCAAGTCGATTTCGCGATCAAGCCCACGCAGTCGCGGAAGTACAAGATCGAGACGAAGGGTGCGTCGGATACGCTGCTTGTATTGTTCGAAGATATCAACGGTGAGTTGCGATTCCTCGTCGGCGACGACGATAGCGGTGAAGATTGGAATGCAACCATTGGTTACAAGCTCTTCAAGAATCGCACTTACGTCGTACGAATTCGTCTGTACTACCCGGGTCAGTCGGGCAAAACGTCGGTGATGTATTCGTGACGCGACCCAAACACGTTGCGCACCTTTGCCCAAAAACCGAAATCAACTCTGGCGGCAAATCCTTCGCCTCTGGTGATGGGCCGTCCCAGACTCTCTGGCCCCGGCCGCCATTGGAATCCGTTACGGCGCTCGATTGCTAACCAAGCGAGGGAGCGACCGCCACCCAGTCACGGACACGAACTCGAATCCGAGGCCACTGCCAGTGCATCGCCCCGCTTCGCCCACGACTTCAGCCGGATGTCGGTCTATGCTGGCGCACCTGCGATCCTTCAGACCAAGCTTCAGGTGAACACCCCGGGGGACACATACGAACAAGAGGCGGACCGGGCTGGGGAACAAGTGATGCGAATGCCTGAACCGCAGTTAAGCCGCGATGCATGCCCCGGGTGCAAGGATGCGCAAGCTAGTCGCGCGCCCTTGCAGACAAAACGTGTCGAGGCAAATTGCTCTAGGGACGTGGCGGCGCCCATTGTTCACGAAGTACTGCGCTCCTCTGGCCAACCGCTCGATCCAGTCACTCGCGCTTTCATGGAGCCGCGCTTCGGGCACGACTTCAGTAATGTGCGCGTGCATACCGATGCGCACGCCGCAGAGACGGCGCGTCAACTAAATGCGCTTGCCTACACACTAGGGCAAGACATGGTGTTTCAGAAGGGGCGCTACGCGCCGGAGACGAGCGCAGGTAAGCAACTTCTAGCGCACGAACTGACTCATACGATCCAGCAGGGTGGCCCGGTCGAACCTAAAATTCAGTCTCCCGAAATAGGCGATGGAAACGGCGTCCGCCAATCCGAACCTGACGCGGAGCTTAACTGTGGTTTCAATGCAGCGCGGATGGGCGATTTGCACGGCCGCGGTTCCGTGCAAAGCCAGATTACGCGTAGGCAAGGCCGTGCTATCCAACGCAAAGAGGGGGATGTCGATTTGTCATCTTGGCGCACCGCTTTGCCGGTCGCTGAGCGGAAGGCTACGGAAGGTCTCCAGGTCACCCTCAGCGAAACGAAGACGGCCCCCACGATTAAGAATCAGGGACTAGGTTTTAAGGGAACGCTGACCGGAGAGCAAAAGAAGATTGTGGATGCGATTAAGAAGAACCGGGCGGATGTAGATTCGACAATGTTGAAACTCTCTAAATATAAGGGGCCTAAAGACGAGCAGTCGCGTTATGGCTACTCTTATGCTGGAATAAGCCCCAAAGATCCAACGGCCGTCAGCAAAGCTGGCGATAGCCGAGAGGACCAGATCAAAAAAGTGGTTTGGAACGAACTGAAACATGAAGGTGGCTCTTCGGCGATTAATGCTTATGACTCAATGATGCTCACTTGGGGACGTGGCTTTGGTCAACATGGCGGTCAACTGCCTGAGATTATGACCCAACTTTTCAAAGACCAAGAAATTGTGACTGCTTTCCAACCCTATGGCATCTATTACGACGGCGGATTTGAGGTGGTTAATACGCAAACCGGAGCCATCGAAAAAGGGTTAAACGCGCTGGGACTCATTCAATCCGATGCCAGACTTCTAGGCGTCTTCATTGCCATTGCGGAAAATGATAGAACCAGCCAGAAAGTGGTGGATGCGCAATGGACGAAGATGGAAAGTGGGGCCGGCAAAGTGCCCAAATATGCCCATGCATGGGATGACAAACTGATTGCGCTGGTGGCACACATCTCCCATTGGTGGCCGGCTACAGGTTGGTTGAGCAAGGTGTTCGATGGCAAGACCAGCGCCAAAGATATTTTGATGGCATGGGCAACGAAAGCCGGGAAGAAGACTAGGAATGGAGCCTATGTTGTCTCTAACGCGGATACGATAGACCCGAACTTCAAAAATTGGGGCAGTGGGGTGGCATGGGATGCCATCTCGGCCGTCAGCCCCATTCCTCAACCCTATTCATCCGCCCAACTCGACGACGAGAAAAACACCCAACTGGCAGACAAAATGTTCATTGCCGCCAAAGGCAAGCCCGGCTATTACGTTTATCCTAGTTTACCGACGTTGACTGATCCGAATGGCAAAGCCGTGGATGCTTCGCTGAGTGGCGATGCCAACTACCATTACCTGCACTTGGTCAGCGGTATGCCTATGGCGGACATTCTAAAGACGATGAAGGGGTTGGGTGACAAGAAGAAGCTGGCGGAAATGGAAACGGGTTACAGCTATGAAGCGCAGATGGGGAAGCGGCCATTGATCGCCTTGCAAGCCGCCCAACTCGCCATTACCAAAGCTACTAAGAAGGCTGACGTTGAAGCCCTCACGAAAAAGAAAGAAGCACTTGTGGCTAGTGACGAATTTAAGGCCCTGCCCGCCGATCAACAAACGATTATTCGCAAAACACTGGGTCTCAACGAACCGGCCGCAAGCCCGCCAACCAAATAGTTCATTACATCTTTGCCTGATATAAAAAGGCGGTGTTTTTGGCCGTATGTTTTAATTCTATGAGCCTTCCGCCGGACCAAGAGCTTGTCGAGAATCACGAGCGCAACCCCATATTGGATACCGAATTGTCGTGGGACATTCTGAAGGAGCTTGAGAGCGCCGAACGCCATCTTAACAACCTCGAAACCGATTACCGCAGACTTGCGTCCATCTGGTTGCTCGCGGGATTTGCGGGCATGGGATTCATATTGAAAGGGAATCCGGCAAACGTCCTTCGGTCCGTAAGAAAAAGCCTACTTCTTGGGCTGGAAGACGATGGTGACCTAACGGAATTCCAACCCGTGTTACCGCCGAAGAACATGACAGGCATGTTTTGAAGTCAAACAGCGAACCCGAGGAGATCGACCATTGCGCACCTTCGCCCAAAAACCGAAATCAACTCTGGCGGCAAATCCTTCGCCTCTGGTGATGGGCCGTCCCAGACTCTCTGGCCCCCGCCCCCATTGGAATCCGTTACAGCGCTCGATTGCTAACCAAGCGAGGGACCGACCGCCACCGAGTCACGAACACGAACTCGAATCCAAGGGCACTGCCAGTGCATCGCCCCGCTTCGCCCACGACTTCAGTCGGATAACGGTCCATGCAGGCGCACCTGCGATCCTTCAGACCAAGCTTCAGCTGAACACCCCGGGGGACACATACGAACAAGAGGCGGACCGGGTTGCAGAACAAGTGATGCGAACGCCGGAACCGCAGCTACAACGGACAGGCGCAGACTCCGGTCGCCGAAATCTGCAAACACCTCCCATGTTCTTGCAGACCCAGAGTGTCGGCCGGCCACTAGACTCCTCAACGCGACAGTTTATGGAGTCGCGTTTCGGCTATGACTTCAGCGGTGTTCGCATTCATACCGACGCACGTGCAGCCGAGCTGGCGGGGGCG
>DASXJO010000898.1:0-1977 GCA_036497385.1 Candidatus Angelobacter sp.
GCGCATGCCGATCAGCGCTCCCACGGCGCCGCGTGAACTTGATCCGCGCACCGCTCTGAACCCTAGCTTCTGAATAATGCGCGCAATGTATTCGCCATCAAAACTGCGGCTGGTCATCACGGCCAGTCCCTTGTTGCGAAAGCGATAGGTCGCGGGAATCACCGCGCGATGCCAGAAGCACCATATTGCCGGCGGCCCTGTGCCATAGGAATCCGCAACGCAGCCCGGATCAAGAACGGCCTTGTACCGCAGCGTCGCCCCGATGACGCGGATAAAAAGATATCCGGCCCATGTAATAAGCCAAAGCTTGACGCGTTGCCCGAAAGAAAACGAACGCATGCTTTCAGCGCTCTCGCGCTTGATTTCGGCCTGGGCAGCGTCACTCACATTTGTGATTGTATAGGGACGCTTGAGGATACTTTCGAATAGAAGGGTCAACGGTCATGTGAATAGAAACTCTCGCTGCTTTACCGAGCTGCGGGATTCATCTGCCGCTGCTTCAGTGCTGAAGCAATCCGGGATTTGTGGCAGGCCATCACAATCAGCAGGAGGAACAGATGCCCGAAAAAGAAACTCTGGAACGCGCGGAGCAGGACAAACGCGAAGGCAAATCACCCAGCACACAGGCCGGCGAGTTTGTACGCGAGGAAATCCACCACGTTCGTGAAGGCAAACATGGCGCCAAGTCAGCCAAGCAGGCCATTGCCATAGGCCTATCCAAGGCGCGGCGGGCGGGAGTTGATCTGGCTCCGCCGAAGAAAGGCAGCGTCTCAGAGAAGACGCGCAAATCGGCAGCCCGCGACAGCAAGCACGGCCACAGCCGCAAGAAGAAAACCGTATCGGCCCGGCGCTCACGCAGCAGCGAGGCAGCGTTAAAGCGTGAACCGCGCGCAGCAGCTTCGCACAAAGCGCTTTCACGCCAGGCAAAGAGCGCCGCGCGTACACGCAAGAAATCAGCAGCAAAAACCACACAGTCGCGCAGGACGCAGTCGAGACGCAAGGCCGCCTAGAGATATCAGGGGACAAAAAAATCATTGCGCTGAACGTGCCTTGGCGAGAACCACGCCGGGGTCTTCCCGCTAGCGCTATAAGGCTGCATAGCGGGGCAGCGCGTCGCGTGGATCGGCGGAGTTGGAGGTGAAATCAAACTGCTTGCGGTTGGCATAACTCTCTATTGCTGTTTGAATCTGCCTGCCAGTGCTCTTCAGATTTCTGTTCACCTGCTGCATACGCCTTCCTCCACGTGTGAACTGTGATGTGCAAGCGTAAACCGCTGTTGTCTTTTCTCCAGTTCTGCTGGGCCTCCTGCCGCAAAGGGCACATTCCTTAGCTCTGGGCGATCGGCCGCAGGCGGACAGTTTTCCCGCAGCTTGCTGTAATAATTTCTTGCCTTCTTGGAATCACCGGCCATTTGCGCGGCCGACGCAGCGCCATAAAGATCATTGAAGCGATTGGGAGAGATTTTCAGAACAGATTCGTACTCTGCCAGCGCTTGTGCCGGCTGGTGCAATTCAATGAGCATGTCGGCCAGCATCTCTCGCGCGGGCACGGTAAAGTCGCCGGAGTCTTCCTGATCCTGTTTGTCCGCCGCGGAGCGCATGAGTTTCAGGGCTTTTTTGCTGTCGCCCCTGGCAAACGCGACCCACGCCTCAACTTGCTGCCGGCGATAATCTTCCAGCCGGGTGTCCCTTCCACCCTTTTGCTTCATGGCCTTTTTCAGGTGCTTGTAATTCTCTTCTGCCGCTTTGACATCGCCGGTACGGGCCGCCGCGATGGACCGAAGCGCATACACCAACTGGAACTCAAAGGGATCACCCTGGGGAGCGAACGCCAGGGCCTCTTTCCAGCGATGCAGTTCCAGCAGATTTCGTGTGCCTAGAATCACGCGCAAGTTCTTGATCCATTTTTCTGATGCGCCGGTAACTTTATTCAGATCTTCAACCACCTGCTGCGCTTTGGCTTCTTCACCCAGTTGCA
>DASXJO010000899.1:0-3111 GCA_036497385.1 Candidatus Angelobacter sp.
CAGGATGAACGTGGTTTCAGAGAAATTCGTCTCTTTGGCCAGCGCTTGCATCTCCGCATCAGAAAGCCCACTGCCGTCGGCGAAGACGGCCAACTGGTTTCCTTCCAGCGGCACTGAGGTAAAAACATCTACCTGCACAAAAGGCAAATGGTGTTTAGTGTTTGACATTGGATTCATCCAACCCTACCCTGAGATTTCAATATAAGGACCGCTGATCGAGAACACGACACCGGAAATGCCAAAATTGCTAGAGCTCGCCGGAGTGAAAGTTACTGCCTATGAATATAGATAAAGATTTGGACGTATTTCCCTCCGGTTCCTCCTTTCCTCTGCGTTTCAAGGTTTTGGGTTTCAATCTTGGCATTATTGGCAATTCTTCTAATTCATGAAGGCTTTCCGCAAACTGCTGGCTCGCACTCCCTTTTACGGCGCTTACAAATCGCTGGGCCATTATCCTGACTACTGGTACTGGAAGCTGCGCGGCGAGCCGATTCGCTCTCCGCATTTGCTCAAGCAGCGCACCGTCCGCGAATATGCGCAGCGATACGGGATGCGCGTGCTGGTTGAAACCGGCACTTATTACGGCGAAATGGTGGCTGCCATGAAAAATCGTTTTGCGGAAATCCATTCCGTGGAGTTTGATTCCGCGCTGGCGCAGCGCGCCGCAAAAAAGTTTTCCAGTACATCGCACGTGCATATCCATCAGGGCGACAGTCAGATAGTTGTGCCGGAACTGCTAAAGTCGCTCAAAGAGCCTGCGCTCTTCTGGCTCGACGCAGGTTATTACGGCTGGGCCGGCCTGCAAGGCGACAAACAACGCCTGACCAGCGAACTGGAATCGATTCTGAAAGATTCGCGCTTCCGCCACGTGATTCTGATGGACGACGCGCGCGGGCTCAATGGCCAGAACGGCTCACCTACTGTGCCGCAATTGAAGCAGCAAATCGAAGCGGAGTTCCCGAACAGAAAAGTGGACGTGAAATATGACATCCTGCGGATTACGACATAAAATTCCCCTGCCTTCAACCCTGGACTTGGAAGCGTTCGCATTGGTTCTCGCGCGAGGCCGAGTCCACTGCATCGGTTTCCTACTCCCAGTCGATCTGAGGGAGAGCATGGATTATCAACCGCGAGAAACGGAGGCATACCTGGGGGATATTAGAAATCTCAGAAACCCACGGCAGTACAGGATTTCCAGCTTATTTGTGCAGGAGCACTCGAATCATCTTGCGTAGCGCCAGCGGCCCTTGTCCTTTGGACAAGTAAGAATCAATAAAGGGGACAATCTCATCGGGCCGCTCCAGGCTGCTGAACAGAATCACCGGCAGGCCTGAAGATACTCGCTTGATCTCCTGCGCCAGGGCAATGCCGCTCATCCCGGGCATCACGTTATCGATCACAACGGCGTCAATGTTGCCCGTATGCAGCAACTTCAGAGCGGCTGCGCCGCTTCCGGCGGTGATCACCTGGTAGCCATCCGCTTCCAAAACGGTCTGGCATATCAGCCGTATTTCCTCCGAATCATCCACGCACAGGATGCATGGACGGCCAGGTTCCGTCTTAGTGACCGCTGTTGGAGCTATAGCGCACACATTCATGTCCTTATACCGCGAGTAGTTCGAGCGCCTGGGGTTGAAGAATGGTTACAGATGCCCCTTTGATTCGGATCAACTTGTCCTGCTGGAACTGGTGCAGAACGCGGCTTACGGTTTCACGCGATGTGTTCGTCATGCTGGCAATTTCTTCCTGGGTAAGGGCTACGATAAACCGGCGATCGTCTGTGGCCGTGGCGCGTGGCGCGTCAAGCCACTCCAGCAGCAATGAGGCAAGCCTTCCGGCAACTGTGTTCGGGAGCGCGAGCCGGCAAACATTGTTCAGGGCCACACGGTATTCGCGAAGCAGGCAATTAGTGGCTTCAGCAGATGCTTCTGGGAACTGTTGCAACAGATGGAGGAAATCACTGACTCGGATGGCTTTTACCCGGCATAATTCGGCGGCTTCAGCTGTGGTTTCATGGAGAGATCCGCTCATGGCCGCGCTGATTCCCAGAATCTCACCAGGGCCCGCAACGCGCAGGATGGCTGTCCGCCCTTCACGGGAACTTACGGAGAGCTTGACCCGTCCAGAGCAAATCAAGAAGACATAGCGAGGTGTTTCGCCTTCCACAAAAAGAGTTTCACCGCGTGAGCGGCTCACTTCAGGCGCTATAGCCTCAAAACGCGCCAGAGCCTCATTCTTTAACTGAGCAAAGGGCAGATTTTTGTGAAACATCGCCGGGGGCATGTTCGTCGCAGAAGCTGTATTTATCGCCATCGTAGCCATTGGTCCCTCCTTACAGAATGCCCGCAGCTTGTTTTCAGCTGGACACGCCATAAGAAAAGCACTCGGCGTGCCATTCAACGGTATTGAAAAGACAGAGCTTACACGGGCTGCTAAAATCGCCGCTGAGTGGCATAGCGCAGAGCTGCGCTATTTGGCGCAGGCTGTGCGGCGGCTACCGCGCGAACCATCGGTGGCAAAGGTTAAAAAGGAAGCGGAATGGCGGAAGGTCGAAACCCGATTGAGTTGGTCATCATCGATGACAACCCACGAAGCCTGGAATATATTTCCACGGCGCTGGCCGCAGAGAATGTGAAAATCTTCACTGCGCCTGATCCGGAAGAGGGGCTTGACCTGGTTTATACGCATCGTCCCCAGGTGGTAATGACGGACCTGGTGATGCCGCACATGAGCGGACTGGAAGTCCTGGAGCGTGTTACGGAATTTGATCCCGCTATTGACGTGATTCTGATGACGGCGCACTACACCACGGAAACCGCGGTGGAAGCTATCCGTCAAGGCGCGGCGGAGTACCTGAACAAACCTATTTCCCTGGCGACGCTGCGTGAGCGCGTGGGCCGGATCATCGATGCGGCATTATTGCGCCAACAGGCCAGGCACGCTGAAGACCAGATGCTGGAGACGGCGCAGTTTGAAGGAATTGTGGGCCGCAGTCCGGAAATGTGGGAGATGTTTTCCCGCATCCGGCGCATTGCGCCGCACTACCGCGCCGCCCTGATTACCGGCCAGACCGGCACAGGGAAAGAACTGGTGGCGCAGGCATTGCACCGG
>DASXJO010000900.1:0-4818 GCA_036497385.1 Candidatus Angelobacter sp.
TCGTCCGTCAGGTATTTCAGCCGGTCTTCCTGGATTTTGTGCATGGCAACGCGGTTTCTGCGCTGCTCCTTGGCCTGCAAGTTCATGTCTTCCAGTTCGTCATACGAGAGGGCAAGAAAATTGCGCAGTTCGTTTGCCATGAAGCTCCTTATAAGTTGAAATCTTTGGTTTTGGCCGGCGCGGGTCCGTGCGAGCAGTACTATTTAGCATACTCGGCCCATGCCCGTTACGGCTAATTAAAAGACCTGATAGCAGCCATCAAATCGTTTTATGGCTCACTGCGGGAAACGAGATCACATTGTGTCGCTTGGCTTTTGCCTAACGCCGCAGCCAGAACTTTCTCTTGATGTTTGTGCTCCATTGTTCTGATCGGTACTGTTTACAACAGCCTTTAAACTCTTTACCTTGGTCATGTTGATTCAGCACCCAAGGGCTGTCTTTAGGAGGTGGCACGATGGTAGAAGCCGGCAAAGAAACCGTCCACCACAGGATCTGCCCTTTTTGTGAAGCATGTTGCGGGCTTGAGATCACCGTGGCCGAAGGCCGGGTGAAGCGCATTCGCGGAAACGCTGCCGATGTCTTCAGCCGTGGTTATCTCTGTCCCAAGGGAGTCGCGCTTAAGGATCTGCATGAAGATCCCGACCGTCTACGCAAGCCGCTGATCAAACGCGATGGACGCTTTGTGGAAGCTACATGGGACGAGGCTTTTGCGGAAATTGAACGCCGCTTGCCGCCGATCATCGCCAAGCATGGCCCGGACTCAGTCGCTTTGACGCTGGGGAACCCTGTTGTCCATAAACTTGCTCTGCTGCTCTATGCGCCACGGCTGGGCCGCGCGTTGGGATCAAAGAATGTTTTTTCCGCGTCAACGCTGGACCAGATGCCCAAGCATCTTTCTTGCGGGCTGATGTTTGGCGACTTTCTTTCTATTCCCGTGCCGGATATCGAACGCACGGATTTTCTGCTGATGCTGGGCGCGAACCCGATGGTCTCCAATGGAAGCCTTTGGACTGTGCCAAACTTCCGTGATAAGGCCAAGGCTTTGCGCGCTCGGGGCGGGCGGATCGTCGTGGTGGATCCAAGACGCACTGAAACCGCGAATGTGGCTGACGAGCATATCTTTATTCGTCCCGGTGGGGACGTGTTTTTGCTGCTGGGCATGGCGCACACGCTGTTTGCAGAAAAACTGGTCAACCTTGGCCGGTTGGAAAAACATATTGCCGGCCTTGAACTGCTGGAGAGCGCTGTTGCCGGCTTTGCTGCGGAAAAAGTTTCGGCCCGTTGCGGAATTCCGGCCGAGACTATCCGGTCATTGGCCCGTACGCTGGCAGCCGCGAAACATGCTGTCGTCTACGGGCGCGTCGGCACCTGCACCCAAGAATATGGAACGCTGTGCAATTGGCTGATCGACCTTTTGAACATCCTCACCGGACACTTTGACGAACCGGGCGGCGCGATGTTCCCAAAAGCTGCTGCCTTGCAATCCAACACCATGGGCAAGGCAGGCTCGGGCAAAGGAATTGCCACGGGCAGGCGCAAGAGCCGCGTTTCCGGCGCGCCGGAGGTGTTAGGCGAATTTCCTATGAGCTGCCTGGCGGAAGAAATCCAGACGCCGGGAGAGGGCCAGGTAAAGGCGATGATTACGGTCGCAAGCAATCCAGCGCTTTCGTCGCCGAACGGCGAGCGTCTTTCCGCCGCAATGGACCAACTGGAATTCATGGTGAGCCTGGACATCTATGTGAATGAAACATCGCGCCATGCCGATGTGATCCTGCCGGGAACATCGCCGCTGGAAGATTCGCATTATGATGTGGCGTTCTCGCAGCTTTCTTACCGAAACCAGGCTCGCTATAGCCATCCGGTATTTCCGCGTGAGGCAGACCGTCCTGAAGAATGGCAAGTAATTCTGCGGCTAGTTGGCATCATTCAAGGCAAAGGCGCTGCTGCGGACATAAATCAGATTGACGACGGACTGCTGATGGACGATCTGCGCCATACAGCGGGGCCGCTTGCAGATCAGATTTTTAAGGCAGGTTCGCATCGGCGCGGCGTAGAGCGTTTGCTGGATCTGGGTCTGCGCGCCGGACCTTATGGCGATCAGTTTGGTATGAAACCTGACGGACTCAACCTGGAGAAAGTCCAGGCAGCAGAAGATGGAATCGATTTGGGAGCGCTAGCACCGCGCGTGCCGGAAGTGCTGCGTACACCTTCAGGAAAAATTGAACTCGCGCCTGCCATGCTCATTGACGATCTCAAGCGTCCGGCGGCTGATCTTGAACGAGCGACGCCGGAGCTGGTGATCGTCGGCAGGCGGCAACTCCACGGAAATAACAGCTGGATGCATAACCTCCCAGTTCTTGCCAAAGGAGCTGCGCGATGCCTTGCGCTGGTCAATCCCACGGACGCTGTGCGGCTTGGCCTTGAAGATGGCGGCATGGCCCGTATCGAGCATGACGGCCGCTCGATTGAAGCTGAACTGGAGATTACCGATGAAATGATGCCGGGGGTCGTGAGCCTGCCGCATGGATGGGGCCATGATCAACCGGATACTCAACTCAAAATCGCCGCCGCAAATCCCGGCGCCAATCTGAATGCGCTAATGGACGAAAATCGCCGCGACCCACTTTCCGGCAATGCCGTACTTAGCGGCATGGAAGTTGAGATGACACCCGTGGCAGCTCGCGTTTTAGCAAGTCAGGCGCGGTAAATCTATGGCCACAAAGAATGTGCCGCAAGCGCCACTCGACGAAAGACAACGTTGTTCCTGGGCGACTACTCCGGCCATGATCGCTTATCATGACGCTGAGTGGGGCGTGCCCCAGCATGACGATCGAGTGCTGTTTGAATTTCTGATTCTTGAAGGAGCGCAAGCAGGTCTGAGCTGGTCCACGATTCTGGCCAAGCGCAATGCTTACAGACGCGCTTTCAGCAACTTCAATCCTAATAGCATTGCACGCTATGATGCGCCGAAGTTGAAGCAGTTGATGGCTAATGCGGGTATTGTTCGCAACCGGCTGAAGATCTCGGCGGCTGTGCAGAACGCGCGAGCGTTTCTGGCAGTGCAAAAGGAATTCGGCACGTTTGACGCGTACATTTGGCAATTTGTCGGGGAAAAGCCAATCGTGAATGCGCTCAGCGCATCATCCCAGATACAGGCGCGAACAGAGGAGTCTGACAGGATGAGCCGCGACCTGCTCAAACGTGGATTCAAGTTCGTAGGCCCGACAATTTGTTACGCCTTTATGCAGGCGGTCGGGATGGTGAACGACCATTTGGTAACTTGTTTTCGCTATGCGGAAATTAAAGACGCAGCAGCCAGGCACAAACGCTAGTTGGATGGAGCTTCCGCCAACGGAAGCCATATTTGAAAGCGCGTTTCGCCCGGCTTTGAGTTCACCTGAATCTGGCCACGGTGTTTGCGCACGATGCGCGAAGCGGTATCCAGGCCCAAGCCCGTTCCCTGGCCAACGCCTTTGGTGGTGAAAAATGGCTCAAAGATGTGCGGCAAAACTTTATCTGGAATCCCGGGACCGTTGTCCGCAATCTCCACCACCACGCACGCGTCTTCACGATAGGTGCGGACGCGAAGCTCGCCCTGACCGCCCATCGCGTCAATCGCATTGTCAATGATGTTGGTCCAGACCTGGTTCAACTCGCTGCCAAAAGAATTTACCAGAAAAGGAATTCGTTGATAGTCGCGCTGGACCGTAACGCCGCGCTTCAGTTTGTGATTCAGGATCGTAAGCGTTGTCTCAAGGCTCTTGACGATGTCCACATTCTGGACCGGCGACTGGTCCATGTACGTGTATTCCTTGATAGCTCGAACCAGATCGGAAATGCGGGACGTGCTGTTTTCAATCTCGTTTAGTAAATTCGCAATCTCCATGGACGCGGCAATTCTCACCAGGGCCGCGCGCGCGGTATCGGCGTCCAAGGTGGCATATAAACGGTCCAACGCGGCAGGCTGGATATTTTTGTGCGCCAGGTCAGACGCCAATTGCCACAGGTCATCTTGCCCGTGAGCGCGCAGCCAGGTATCGATCTCTTCCTCAAGGGTGCTGATGGTGAGCGTGTCCGGCGGTGGGCCGTCCTGTTGGACAAGCGATGCCTCCAGCTTTTCGATTTCAGCCCTTTGAGCCGCGGTAAGATCGTGCGCTCCCAGGGCGTGGCTCGCGTCCTTAATGCGCTTCATCGTGGCCCGAAGCTGGCTGGTGGCTCGCTTGGCCGCCGATGCGGGATTGTTGAGTTCATGCGCCAGTCCGGCAGAAAGCTTTCCCAGTCCGGCCAATCGATCACGCTGCTGTTCCACCCGTGTGGCTTCGCGAATGCGGTCTGACATCAGGCCCACAAGGCGCTGGGTGAGGTCAGGCATTTTTTGGATCAGCTGCGGGAAATGCGTTACAGGAAATTTAAGGATGCGACTATCGGTAATGGCACGACCGCTCACCGTATAGAACTTCATCCGGGAAAAGGGCAGCACGCCTCCGATATCGCCGGCCTTGCTGTTGAAGAAGAATGTCTCACCGCCAAATTCGCCGCGGCCTTGCAACTGTCCTTCAAGGATCACAAACATTGAGTCTGCGGGATCGCCCTGATGAATGTAGGTCCCTCCTGCTTTTAACTGGAGTTCCTCACACTGGCTGATGAACCATTCAATCTGATCATCGGGCAGATCAGCAAATACCGGCACCTGGAGCAATTCTGATTTTTCTACCATGTTTATACCTTGCTCAAGTACTGATGAATGAATTGCACAGCCACCGAGCCCTCGCCCACTCCGGAAGCAACGCGCTTGACCGAACCGTGCCGGACATCGCC
>DASXJO010000901.1:0-4504 GCA_036497385.1 Candidatus Angelobacter sp.
TTGAATACTTCCAAGACGCTGGAACAATTTGGATCGCTCTCGCTCACGGGCCGGCTGGTATCGTTTTCCATGGTGCGTGAACTTGGGCCGGTGCTTACCAGCCTGATGGTGGCGGGGCGCAACGCCTCCGGCATGGCCAGCGAACTTGGCTCAATGAAAGTAACGGAACAAATTGACGCCATGCGCGCCCTGGGCACTGACCCTTACAAAAAGCTGGTGACGCCCCGTGTGCTCTCCACCATCTTCATGATGTTTTTTCTTACCATCATTTCCGATCTTGTTGGACTGGTGGGAGGATGGATCATTTCCTTTTCCATGCTCGGGCTCGACAGCACACAGTACTGGAACTCCGCTTACCAGGCCTTGAATTATAACGATGTGATCACCGGGCTGGCCAAGCCGCTGGTCTTTGGCTTCATCATCGCCACCGTGGGTTGTTACTTCGGCATGACCACCAAAGGCGGCACGCAGGGCGTGGGTCGATCTACCACTGAGGCCGTGGTTTGGGCCTCCGTGATTATTCTGGCCGTGGATGCCGTCCTTACTCAACTCTTCATCACCTTAGGCTGATTCCCCATGCCTGCGTTTAACGATCCCAAGTCGTTGTTCGATGACCGAACCGATGACCGAGCCATTGACACGGTCCACAAGGCAATCATCTTTGAAAATGTATCCATTGGCTTTGAGGACATACCCGTTCTGGAAGGAGTCTCTTTCGAGCTGAAGCGCGGAGAAACCAAGGTGATTCTGGGGGTTGCGGGATCGGGCAAGAGCACGATCCTGAAACTCTGCCTTGGACTGCTTAAGCCGGATAGCGGCCGCATCTACGTTCTGGGGCACGATATAACCACGATGACGGAAGAAGAGTTGTTTGATCTGCGCAATAAAGTTGGCATTGTGTTCCAGGAGAGCGCGTTATTTGATTCGCTCAACGTGCGCGATAACGTGGCTTTTCGCCTGATGGAAGAGCACCTTCCCGCGGCGGAAGTAGAGAAGCGGGTGCGCGAGTCTCTCAGTTTTGTGGAGATGGAAGCCGCCATTGAAAAGTTTCCCGCGGAGCTTTCCGGAGGGATGCGGCGCCGTGTCGGCATTGCGCGGGCCATTATTACTCAGCCTGAAGTGCTGCTCTATGATTCGCCCACCGGCGGCCTGGATCCCATTACTTCAACCACGATCATTGAGTTGATCATGAAGCAGCGCGATGTTTTCAAGACCAGCGCGCTGATGGTAACGCACCGTTTACAGGATGCCTTCACCCTCGCCACGCACTTCTTTGATCCGGCCACCAGGCACATGAAAGCATCCGACGGAAGGCCATCGCAGGATATCCGCACCAGCTTCATGATCCTGCGGGAAGGCAAGGCCGTTTTTGAAGGCAGCGCGCATGAATTGGGCCAGGTGCAAGACCCGTATATCAAGGAATATATTTCGTAAGCGGAAAAAGGATAAAGGCGTCCTGCAGGAACCCGCGTTTCTGCACAAAATTTTTTCCCCCTCGACCACGCCTGTTCCCGCCTGACAAAACTCACAGCAGCAAATCGCCTCATGCTCTGGTATTTGAGAGGTAAGGGATTGCTCGACATTCGATCCCCTCGTTTCAGACTGGAGTATCGTCATGCGTACTAAGATTCCGGTGTGCGTCCTCATCGCCATGTTGCTGTTGGTTCTGGGCTGCAGCACCAACAAAGCCAATGAAAAACAATTGGCGTCTAATCAGCAGGAAGCCAGTCCTACGCCACCCAGTGAAACGTCCCCTTTGCCGTCGCCAACAGGGACCGCAACTCCGAGCAATACAAATCCCAAACCCGCGCTAGAGCCCAGGTCCGAAGCTACTCCGGAGAGTTCGCCGAGCCCATCTGACACTCCCACGCCCACTCCAACACCAACGCCAACCCCGCCGCCTGTGGTGTTGCCGACGGGAACTGCTCTGAGCATCCGCACGACAAGTGCTCTGAGCACGAACAAATCTCAGGTAAAAGAGGTATTCGAGGCGTCTCTGGCCAAGCCACTGCTTTTCGGAAATGAAGTTGTGGCCCCTGTGGGCTCTCCGGTCAAAGGGGTGATATTAAAGTCGGAATCTGCCGGGCGTTTTAAAGGAGCAGGCGGCATTATGTTGCAGCTTACTTCCCTGACAATCAAAGGCAGATCGTATCGGATGATAAGCAACCCCGTGGCCCAGGGAGCCGAAGGTCGCGGTAAACGCACCGCAACGATGGTCGGCGGTGGCGGTGGGGCAGGGGCGCTGATCGGGGGCCTTGCCGGAGGCGGCAAGGGAGCAGCCATTGGCGCGTTGGCGGGCGCAGCTGCCGGGACTGCCGGTGCAACCCTGACGGGGAAACGCGACGTGGTCATTCCCGCCGAAACTATCCTGGACTTCAAGTTGAGCTCTCCTCTGACCATATCTTCCGGCCTGAGTGAAATATCTCCGGAGGGAGCCGCAGGACCGCGTGATAATCCACCACCATCACAATTTGAGAAACGATCTCAGCCGTCACAGTCGAAGCCTCCCAACTAACCAACGGTCACAACGTCTCTTCGGAGCAATTGACGGATCACATGCAAGGTTCGGGATATTGCTTTTAAGACGATCAGGAGAAACGATGAAACACCACATTTTCAAGTTTGCGGCCTCCGCTTTATTGTTTGCATTGGCCTTTGTTCCCGCTGCTAGTCTCACGGCCCAGGATCTAGGCAGCCTCGGAAAGCAGGCCCAGAACCTGAGCGGAATGGGCAACCTTTCGGCTTTAACGCAGAAATTGCACCTAAACCCTCAGCAATTGCAGCAGGTCATGCCCATCTTTCAGGGAGAGATTCCCAAGCTGCAGTCGATCATGGGGAATACCGGTCTCTCCAAGACGCAGAAGGCCGACCAGACCAAAACGGTCCAAAAGCAATCAGACTCAAAGCTGAAATCAATACTCTCGCCTCAGCAATTCACGTCTCTGAAGAGCTTCCGCTCGGAGCAACTGCAGGATGTATTGCAGGGAGTGGTTCCGCAATGAAAATCGAGCGACTTTAAGATTTTCGGCTTTCACGCCCGTTGCCATCGGCCCGCGGAGAAACGCATTCAGGGTTCGCGCGGCAGCCGCTTGTGATTGAGACGGCGGAGTAAGGAGAAAGTATGAAACTACCGTTGAATCGTGCTCTTGGCCTAACCTTGCTCGCGTTTATGAGCGTGCAATTTTCGCTGCCGGGAAATGCAACATCAGAAGATAAATCCGCGCCAGATACAGGCCGGTTGCGCGTCAAAGTGACTCCGGAAGAAGCTTACATTTGGGTAGACGACAAAGCCGCCAGCCACCGAAGCAGCACCCTTAAGCTGACGCCCGGCGAACACAAAATCACTGTGTATAACTATGGCTACCAGCCTGAGACGCACAAAATCAACATTCTGGCAGGACAACACGACGAACTTACTGTGGCGCTGAAACCTGCAGGACAACCGGTCTCCGGCCCGTGGGGACGGATCCAGATTGAAGGCGTCCCAGGAGATGCCCTGGTATTCCTGAACGGCACTACCCCGGAGTTTTTTGTCGGGCACGCGGACGAGATGAACAACCACATCTATGGCGACCAGCAACTCATCGTCCCAGTGGGCATGCAACAAGTTCACGTTCTGGCGAACAAGACAGAAGAGGAAATCTGGGCTGGAACTGTAGAAGTAAAACAAAATGAGCGGGTAGTCATATATACCAAGAACCCGTCTGACAAGCAGCTTGTTTACAAGCATTGGCCGGAAGGAGCAAGACTAGCCCAGTTGAAACGCTTTGAGGCAAGTACGGCGACAGCCACCATTGCTGTGGCGCCAGTGCAGGGCAAGCTTGTTGTGGACCATAACGAAGTCAAGTGCAATGAGCCGGTCACGGTAAGCTGGGATTCCACTGATGCCGCGAACACCATCGTTAAAGCCAATGAAAATCCGCTTGGCTATGCGCGGCATGGCGCGGTGGAGACGCGTCCCCGCCAAACGACCAAATACGAGTTTCATGCGGCCGGACCGGGCGGAACCGTGAATTCTGATGCTACGGTGAACGTCGACAATACGGTAAAGACGTCCCTAACGCCTGCTGCCTCCGAGCTGCGCTATGTAAAAGTTGGAGACAAGGTGCAGGAGCAAGGCGTGACGGAACTGAAATGGGCGACCTCCAATGCCGATTCCATCAAAATCGATCCAGTCGGAACTGTAACCGGAGCTGACGGAAGCCAAACCATCCAGCCACAGCCGCAGAAAAGCAGCCCTGGCCCGGTTGATGAGACCGTTACTTATAAAATCACGGCCAGCAATGTCTGCGGCGGTGAGAATACGAGCGTGGCATCAGTGCATCTGACCGGCTCCATTGGACCGTTGCAGGTGGCAGCTGCTGAGCCGCCTCAGCCTGCGCAAGAGCTGCCGAACACGGCATCACCGCTGCCCTTACTGGGAATACTGAGCCTGGTCTTTCTGGGAGCGGCGGGAATTCTAATGAGGATCCGCATGAAGCAACCGACCTAAGAGCAGCGCGCA
>DASXJO010000902.1:0-2073 GCA_036497385.1 Candidatus Angelobacter sp.
CGGGGGAGCGCTGCACGAAACGCCGGACCAGTTGGAGATTATTCGTCCGCTCACGCGCTTTGCCCGGCGAGTCGCCAGTCCTGATGCTCTGATCGAGACAATCGCCGAAGCCGTAGCTGTTCTTCGCGGATCTCTGCCAGGCCCCGTTTTTATTGAAATTCCGCACGATTTCCTTCTTACCCCGGTAAGCGATGAGTCCTCCAAGGTCGCGGCACAAAATTCCACTTCGCCTCAAGATCTACCGTTACAAGAAATAGAAGATGCCCATAGGCAAATTGCCGCAAGCCGCACACCCACAGTTCTTGTTGGCGCCGGGATACGCGATAGCGCAGCCGCTGTCCGGAAGTTTGCTGAGCTTCTACAATGCTTTGTGTTTACCACCACCAGCGGGAAAGGGATGTTCCCCGGTGATCATACGCTGTCCCTAGGATGCATCTCCCGCCTTGGCGCGGTGCAGGATGTCTTTCAGAAAAGCGATCTGCTCATTTCTTTTGGCGTGCGCCTCACGGAATTCGATACCGGCCGCTTCGGCCTGCAACTTCCGCCGCAGCACATTCAGGTTATTGAGGACGCCCGTTACGCTGGAGATCGGATTCCGTCCACGCGTGTGGTGGGTGATATTGCTGCCGTCGCGCTGGCATTTGCGCGAGGCACAAGCGCACGTTCGCCCTGGTGCGATATTGCCGCCATCAAGGCAAGCGAATCAGAACGGCTGGAAGCCTTGCAGCAGGATAGCTATGCCGCGCTCAAGTTGATCCGCGCGGCCATGCACCGTAACGATGTGTTGGTGAATGATCAATCTATCCTCAATTACTGGGCATCAGCTTTCTTTCCCGTGTTGGAGCCGGGAACGTTTCTTTATCCTTCCGGATCGGGGACGCTGGGCTATGCGCTTCCGGCGGCTATCGGCGCAGCTTGCGCGGTAAAGCGTTCCGGTGAAGCCCGTAAAATCGTTTGCATAGCCGGCGATGGCGGCTTCCAATACACGCAGCATGAGTTAGCCACGCTGGCGCAATATGATCTGCCGGTAAAAATCCTTCTGGTAAATGACGACTCATACGGCGTGATCGGATTTTTGCAGCGCACAATGTTTGGCCAGACCCATGAAGTCGCATTAAAGAATCCGGACTTCTGCCGTGTGGCGGAAGCCTATGGCATCCGTGCCGAGCGCATCACGTCAATTGATGCTTTGCAGCAGCGCATTCCGCAGTGGTTGAGCGCGCCGGGTCCTGCTTTGCTGGAGTGGCACACGCAGTTAAAAGCGCCGTGGGAAGTTGGCGCTATCCCGCGTCCGACCGGTATCGCCCAGAAAAGCTCATAATACTTTTAAGCCGTCATTAAGGAGATTGAAAGCACATGCCTGATCAGCCAGCTCACAAGAGCGTAAAACAACTTTTCGATCTCACTGGCCGCGTTGCCATTATTACCGGCGGATCGATTGGGCTAGGCCGCCAGATGGCGGAAGCGCTGGCTGAAATGGGAGCAAATCTGGTGTTGTGTGCTCGCAAGAAAGAACGCTGTGAAGAAGCCGCGCATGACATGGAAAAACTTGGCGTCCGCGCGTTGCCTATGGCTTGTGACGTAAAAGACCAGGGCAGCGTTGAGCAATTGATCGCCGGTACTATGGCGGAGTTCAAGCGCATCGATATCCTCATCAACAATGCCGGAATTTCCTGGGGCGCTCCCACTGACAAGATGACCCTGGCTGAGTGGAACAAGGTGATGGAAACCAACCTTACAGGCACGTTTCTATGCGCGCAGGCCGCGGGTAAAATCATGCTGAAGCAGCAAAGCGGCAAGATCATTAACATGGCCTCTGTCGCGGGCATCAGGGGCGCGCCGCCGGAAACCGTGGAGGCAATTGCGTACCATGCCAGCAAGGGCGGAGTCATTTCTTTTACGCACGATCTCGCCGTGAAGTGGGCGCGGCACAATATCCAGGTGAACGCCATTGCGCCGGGATGGTTTCCCACGCACATGTCTGACAAAGTGATTGAACACAAGAGAGACTATCTGCTCAGCCATATTCCAGCGCGCCGCTTTGGCTCAGATTACGATTTGAAAGGCGCGGCG
>DASXJO010000903.1:0-1517 GCA_036497385.1 Candidatus Angelobacter sp.
AAGGAGCGCCAGACGGGGCCTTGTGTCGGTTCTTTCTGAGGGCTGGCTCATATGCGTATCTACCATGCTTTTAGACCTTCTTACGGGCACTTCTAAAAACTGCTTGATTTAGCCCCTGCCGGCTGATTCAAAGAATCCAGCCCCCCTGAGGAGATTGGACGATGAAGCAAACCGGATTTTTTGATTTTGCAGAGCGTCAGAAGAAGCTGTTGGCGACACGGGATTTTTTGGAGCAGATCAACCGGATCGTGGCATGGGAAGCGTTCCGACCCGTTCTGGACGCGGCATTGAAACGCTCTGCGCGGGATAAGGGTGGACGGCCTCCGTATGATGCGGTGCTGATGTTCCGGGTGCTTGTGTTGCAAGCGCTCTACAACCTGTCGGATGAACAAACCGAATATCAGATTCTGGATCGCCTCAGCTTCATGAAGTTTTTAGGGCTTGAGTTGCAGGACAAAGTTCCTGACGCGCGAACCATCTGGCTGTTTCGTGAACAGTTGATTGAGGCGCAAGCGGTCGAGAAACTATTCGCGCAGTTCGACGCGATGCTGGAAGCGCACGGTTTTCGTGCCAGCGGCGGTCAGATCATCGACGCGACTTTTGTTGAGGCTCCGCGCCAGCGCAACGGTCGCGATGACAACGACAAGATCAAGAAGGGCGAAGTTCCTGCCGACTGGAGCGAGAAAAAGAAAGCTCACAAAGACACGGACGCGAAGTGGACAAAGAAGAACGGCGTGGCTTTCTACGGCTATAAAAACCACGCGAATGTGGATAGGAAACACAAGCTGATCCGGTGTTATACCGTGACCGATGCCAGCGTTCACGACAGTCAGGAGTTGGACAACATTCTTGATCCCGGCAACGATTGCCAGGACACCTGGGCGGACAGCGCCTATCGTTCTGAAGAACAGGAGGCGCGGCTCAAAGAAAAAGGCTGCACGTCACATATTCATGAACGCGCCTATCGCAACAAGCCGCTCACGCCCGAACAAGAAGCCGCCAACAAAGAACGTTCAGGTGTGCGTGTCCGCGTCGAGCATGTCTTCGGCCATATCGAAAATGCCATGAACGGCTGCTATGTCCGCACTATCGGCATCGCCCGCGCCAAGGCTAAAATCGGCATGGAAAATATCGCCTACAACATCTCGCGCTTTACCTTCCTGATGCGACCGCCAAAAGCCACATCTGCGTCCGCTTGATCGGAAAAGGGGGGAAATAGCCGGAGAATCAACGAGCTATGGGTCATATTGGGAGCAAAACTCCCAGCAAAACTATCCCTTGCTCAATCCGTTCGGGAACCCCATCAAATAATCACGTTGTTAGAAGTGCCCTTAAGTCATCCACAATAATGCAGCTAATCCATATCAATCGCCAGGGCTATCTCCGCAGTGCAAAACGCGGAGGTCTCCATGCGCATTATCGAGCACATCTACATCGACGGCCGGTTCGTCGACCCCCACGGCCGAGCATTGTTCGACCTGTATAATCCCACCACCGCGGAGGTGATCGGCCAGGTG
>DASXJO010000904.1:0-4031 GCA_036497385.1 Candidatus Angelobacter sp.
TCTCAAATCGTCTTCGCCCAGCCCGGAAGATGGCACGGCTACCGCGCAGGCCCGTGAACTGCTGGAACAGGCAATTGACCATCTGCCGGAAGCGTACCGCACGGTAGTGATGCTGCGTGAAGTGGAAGAAATGAGCGTGGCGGAAACCGCAGAAAGTCTTGGCGTGAGCGACGCAGTCGTAAAGACGCGTCTTCATCGCGCCCATGCCATGCTGCGCAAAGATCTTTTTGCCCGCGCCAAGGGCCGCGCCACCGATCTTTATCAGTTCCATGCCGTTCGTTGTGATCGAGTGGTAAAAGCTGTGTTTGAGCGGATCAGAGAAAAAGCGACTGAGGGCGACGCGATCATCCACTGAGGGCACCGCGGCCCACGAGCTTCCATGCAATACATGGCTGCGATCTTCTAGCTTCCTCAGAGCGTGTACCCACGTTCGTTCGCCATCCCGAATGGTCTTGCAGGCAGGCGACTGTTGTTATATAAACTGCCTGCAATCGAACTGGTTTCCATTCTCGCGAGGTTATCTCCAGATGGTCCGCACCAAGCTGTCACTCCTGTTACTGGCTGTTCTTTCTCTGGCTCCATTCCATCGCCTTTATGCTTTCGATGATTGGTTACCGATCAATCCAGATGAGCTAAAGATGACAGCGGATGCGGCGCACCAGGGCGACGCGATCATTCTCTATCATGAAGAAACCGCCGACGACATGACCCGCCATCGTTATGTCTATAAACGCCTGAAGGTACTCACTGAAAAAGGTAAGGACCGGGCCAGCGTTGAGATTCCTTATGACGCAAAATACGTGGGGATAACTGATATCAGGGCGCGGACCATAGCGCCTGACGGGACTATCACCCCGCTTACAGGTAAGGCTTTTAACAGCACCATTGTGAAAGCGCAGGGGGTAAAGTACCTGGCCAAGACTTTTACTTTGCCCAACGTTCAGGTTGGCAGCATTATTGAATGGAAATACACGGAATACTGGGAGGACTATGTCTTTGCACCGCATTGGGTCGTACAGGACGATTTGTTGACCAAGCGCGCCAAGTTTACCTTTGTCCCAATGTTCAAAGAGAACCATTACATTGAGGACAGCCGCGGCCAGACTCTGGACCGCGTTTATTACTCGCTGATTGGGCTCCCAGAGAACACGGCGATCAAAACGGTTGCCAATAAGATGGAACTTGAGCTGAAGGATATCCCTGCTTTCGAGCCGGAGGACTTTGCGCCACCCTCAGACGTGCTGAAGATGCGCGTCAATTTTTATTACGGTACGGGCAAAATGGGCAAGCCCCAGGAATTCTGGAAAAGTGAAGGCAAATACTGGAACAAAGAGGTTGAGAGATTTGCCGGTCATTCGGCGGCGGTTGTCGCCGCGGCCAGTCACGTCGTCACTCCCCCTGACACGGCTGACCAGAAAGCGCGCAAGATCTATGCCTATGTCCAGAAAATCAAGAACCTCACATTTACCAACGACGAAGGAGCTTTGGAAGACCTGCTGAGCCGCGAAAGCAGGGAAAAGCGGACCCTAGACAGAGTTCTGGAAAAGAATGAAGGCTACCGCGATGAGATCGCACGCCTGTTCTGGGCCATGGCAAAGGCCGCCAATTTGCCGGCCTACCTCATGCGTGTTGCCGACCGTGACGAATATTTCTTCCAACAGAACGTCCCCAATCCCGCGCAATTGACGTCAGAAATCGTGATTGTGATGCTGGATGGCAAAGAGAAATTCCTCGATCCGGGAACGCCGCTCTGTCCCTTTGGGCATCTTGCCTGGCAGCATACCTCCACCCAGGGCATACGCCAGACCGCAGATGGAAGCACCACGCTGGGCGCAACTGCAGAGGCAAGTTACAAAGACGCGGTCAGCAAGCGGCTGGGGAATATCACAATCGGCGAAGATGGCAGCGCCAAAGGATCCATAGGGATTGGATGGGCGGGAGAAGAGGCCCTGGTGCACAAGCTACGCGGCCTTAAGACCGATGCCGCTGGAAGAAAGAAAGAACTGGAAGACGAACTGCAAGCCATGCTTCCGGCCGGCGCCACGGCACAGCTTGTTTCCTCCGATGGATGGGAGGAAACAGAAAAGCAATTGTCTGCCGTCTTCAAGGTTGAAATTCCGTCTTACGCCAGCAATGTGGGCAAACGCATGCTGGTGCCCACCAACCTGTTTGAATCGCGCAGCCGCCAGCCCTTTGCGCACGGTGAGCGCAAACAGCCGGTGTATTTCAACTTCCCTTATTACCTGATGGATGAGACAAGCATCACTTTCCCTCCAACTTTGCAGCTGGAAAACATGCCTGAAGTGCAGCCGGTCCGGACTGATTATTCACTCTACACCCTTGCACATATCGCGAAGGGGAACTCCGTAAGGATCACCCGCAGCTATGCCATGGGCAGCATCGCCTTCCACCAGAACGAATACGCGGACCTCCGCAAATTTTTTGACGGAGTAAACGCCGGAGACACCCAGTCGCTGGTATTGACCTCAGCAAAATAGGGAAACTAATCTTCCGATCTGGGATCATCATCGGTGGCTGGCCGGTTCTGCGAAGTGACATGGATATTCGGATTGGCGAGATAGTTTTTGGATCCTGTTTTGCCAAATTCAACCGGGGTGGCCGTAATCTCATAGCTGCCCCAGCCTCGCTGGTTCCCATCTCCCGCGCTAGTGAGCAGGTATTGAAAAATGTAGCCATTCTTGATCAAGGGCTCCGCAGCGAACGACTCATCCAGCAGTGGGTCCTGGCCTGCATAGACGTTCTCGGGTTCCATGGAAACGGTTAGGGCGCGAAGATTGTACGGAAATCCCATTCTGGGGAAGCGGGAAGCATACCGCTGAACGGCCCCTTCTAAACTATTGATGGTTTCTCTTGCGGCTGCTTCGTTCTTCTCCATCTCGGTCGATTGATGCAGCAGTTTTGCCAGGCCAAGATCATTTTTCTCCCATGGCCCAAAGTCATCGATTCGCCATTCATCATCCTCAAGGTGCATGGTGACAATGAACTCCTGAGTGCCATCAGAGAATTCAAGCTCCAAAGGCAGCAACGCTTCAACGCCGGAAATGAAAGCGTTTGCGAGCCTCACCTTCCCCTTGCTGTTGCCGTCTGCATCCAGAATTTCCCAGCCTTCAGAATCGTGCGCAGGGCGGAGGGAGCATCCATGAAGCTGCGTATTCTTCATTTCCAGGAGCTGCTCCATCACTTGTTGTTTTTGTAATTTAGGCAGGACTTCAATGCTCTTTTGCACCGGCTCAGGAAGATGGCGGGCAATTACCTCAGGCTTAGTGGCGGTGGCCAGTTCTTCCAGCGCAGCCTGCGGTGTAGTTCCTTGCCACGCAAATAAAGGGACGGTAGAGAACAGTGTTGCAAGAAGCCAATGAGTCTTCATAGAACACCCGCGTGAGAATCAGACACCACAGCGGCGGTGACAGTTCCCACTGCTTTTCAGAACGACGGATGGGGGCAATCTTGCGCGAAATCGGCGAATACTTTCCTTTCAAACTTGTTCGGCGTCGGCTTGGGGGATAGGCCCGTAGAACGAGCTTTTGCGCAAAGTGGAAAGAATCAAGCCGGGGCTTTGGCTGATTTGGCGCGGACGCGGGCCAACGAACTCAGCCCTCGCAATACGGTATTGAAGTATTCCGGATTTCGGCTGACAAACTTCAGCCGGCTGCCGCGGCCCAGATAGGATTCCGGCTTAGATTCTTCCAGTTCCTGCCAAAACCAGCGCTGCATGCGTTTCAGGTCAAAGGCGTTCCCTGTGCGCGAGTAAACCGTTTGGGCGGGGCCTAGCGTAAACCAATCTTGCTTTACAAAGATTTTGTAGTCGCGTTCCGGGGAGTCTGAGGTAAAGATGTACCACTCGTCAAAAACCTCAAATGGTATGGCGGAAACGTTATCGCTCACCGGGATATGCAGGGACCGTCCGGACGTGCGCCATCCGCGCTGAATTTCTTCTGAAGTTGGCTGAAGCGGATAAGAATCAAAAGAGGTGATCACAACATTCTTGTTTGCCGCTACCGCGGGACAGA
>DASXJO010000905.1:0-3548 GCA_036497385.1 Candidatus Angelobacter sp.
ACCCAGCCTACCCAGACCTGTGAGCAGACGGCCCATGGCAACGTTTTCCAAAGAATTTTTGGCATTGAACCCAAGCCGACTCCTACCCCTCCGGCGTCTAATGTAGGTAGCGGCAGCTCCGTCCCAGTGCAGGGGCAGCCTGCCGCTGTAAACCAGAATTCCTCCGAGGCCCAGGACCAGGACAAGAAGAAAAAGGGCTTTTGGGGCAAAATTTTTGGTGGTGGCAAAGACGATAAGGACGATAATAAGCAAAACAAGCCTGCGGCCACCCCCAGTCCGGGTAAGGACAGGCCGCAATAAGGAGGCCCTTATGGGTCGCTTCTGCAGCTTGCTAACGATAACGATCATCGGCATATTGGTTTTTACGGTGCCTGTACGGGCCCAGGAACCTTCCAGCGCAGACTTTCCTTCACAAGTACGCGTACCCCCTCCACCGGAAAATGCCGATCCGGTTGAACTGGAACAACAAGGTGACCAGTTGCGCGCGCAAAAAGCCTTTCTGGATTCCATTGACTACTATCGTGCCGCCATGAAGAAGGCTGACAGCGCCGTCCTGCATAACAAGATTGGCATGTGCCTCTTGCAGCTTCGTCGCGATGTGGAAGCCAGGAAAGAATTTCAACGTGCCATCAAAGAAAATAAAGAATACGCTGAGGCCTATAACAATCTTGGGGCGCTCTATTACAACCTGAGGAAATATACCGCGGCCGTTAAGGAATATAAGAAGGCCATCAAGATTAACGACGAGAGCGCCAGCTTCCATAGCAACCTGGGCGGCGCTTACTTCTCGCAAAAGGATTACGATCGCGCCACCCGCGAATACCAGCGCGCCATCCAGATTGATCCGGACATTTTCCAGCGGCAGTCATCGGCCTCCGCCATTTCCATTCGTCTGGTGGGATCGAATGATCTCGGCCACTTCCATTACGTAATGGCGCAGATGTATGGGCAACACGGCGACCTCGAGCACTGCCGTTTTTATCTGAGCAAGGCGAATGAGGAAGGGTATCCGATCAAAGGCGCTTTGCGCGATAACGAATTTGCCGGCCTGCGCAAGAAGCCTGAATTTGTTACATTCCTGCACTCTCTGAAGCCGCCGTCGTCATCAGGGGCTAACTGAGCGACGAAAAGAGATTAAAAATCGCGTGCCGCCATCGGGCGTCGGAAATGGGGTTTCTCGACTTGCGTGACCGTCTCGCGTCCAGAGCTTACGCCCTGACCCGCAATTTTGGATGGCCGTCGGCAACCTTTTCCGAGAAGCTGGTTTCTAATCTGAGTAGCTGCAGTACCTGGCAGCTAAAAAACTGATCCACCGGTTCGACGCGCAAGCGTCTTGGCAGGGAAACCGGTGGGTCATTTCTTTTTGGGTGTTGCTTAAGCTCCAAACTGTTAGCATACCTTCTTTAGTAAACTCCATTCTGCTCGTGTTGCAGCGGCTCGGCGCATGATCGGCCTCGCCCTCAAGTTCCGTGCTGTCCATCGATAATCTCTCGGATTACTAATGAAACAAAAAACCTGCCGTCCTGGGCGCCGCCGAAGGGGCATCGTGGCTGAGGGCAAGTCGCGAATCCCGAGAATGTCTCCTTTGCCATGCTGCTTCAGGGTGTTCTCACGAGACAGCAAAATTTCTATCGCGGTTATTGCTGGAACCTGCTGTCCACATCTACCCCCGCTTCTTTCAGCTTTTTTCTTGCCCACTCGTTGTTCGGGTTTGCCTTGAGCGAAAGCTCGTAATACTGGATGGCGTGCTCCTTGTCACCGCGTTGCGCGTAGGCTCGCGCTAGTGCGTCGAGTTGGTTCCAGGGAGCAGGATAGTTCTTGGGATCGTGCTGAAGAACGGTGGCAGCTTCTTCCAAACGGTCTCGCGCCATCAGCACCGCAACAATTAAGGAAACGGTAAATGGCGGCGTCTTTCGATCATACCCGTATCTCTTGCCGCCCTCCGCAAAGTGCCGGTGTATGGCCGCGAGCCCGCCTTCGTCGTACAGCTTCAATGGATTTGCCAGATGCCAGCCATCAAAAATGGTATCAAGGCCGGAATAAATGCTCTGGTGGGGAATCGACGTGTGAGTTTCCCCGGGCATCTGCTTGAAATTCCAACGAAATTCCTTCGGCGTTCTTTGGTTCAGAATTCCGCATAGCTTGTAGTCAGCGCTCAGCGCTGGGCCGCCCTCATCTGTTGCGGTTATGTAAAGATCAGAGGACAGCTCTCGCGTATCTTTGAAAACGGCTTCCAGTTTTGTCACTGCTGCCTGGTTGTTCCATGACAGCATGGGATCGATGACGATGTACGCACTGAAAAGTGTTGGGTTGGATGCCAGCGTGTAAATCGCGAATAGGCCACCCGCGGAGTGGCCAACCAAAACTTTGTATGGTCGGGTGCGATAGTGCATCTCGACGTAAGGTATAAGCTCGCCGCTTATGAATTGGAGAAATGTATCTGCGCCTCCATTCTTCGGCAAAAAACGATTCTCGATTTCTACCTGAGTGGGCGGTGTAAGATCTCGAATGCGCTCGGTATTCGAGATCCCCACCACCAGCATTGGCGGAATACGGTCGCTCTCTGTCAAGGACCGGATGATTCCCACGGCCTGGACAAAATTCTCGTCTCCGTCGAGGAGATAGAGGACTGGATACCCCTCTTTTGCATGGCCATAGCCTTCTGGCGTCGCGATCAGCAAAGACCGCGTCTCAGTCAGGACCTTGGAATGAAGCTGGAACTTCTTCCCAATTACAATCGGCTCTCCTCCCGTCTGAGCATGGGAGCGAATCGCTGGTGTAAGGAGCGCAATCGCGAGGAAAGAGTTCAAGAAAAAATATTGAAAACGGTTTCTGTTAGGGTGTCTCATAAATCCTGCACTCATGGCCACCATTTCGCGACCAGCAATAACTGCTCACTGCTCCGCGATCGAGGTCCGCGCATGAATGTACGCGTCAATTACTTTCTCCAGCGTTCCTTGCGCTTCAAGGATATATTCCACGGCATCCCGGGCGGCGCCATGGCCACCAAGTGAAAGAGTCTCATGATGCGCCATCGCCTTCACCTGTGGACGCGCATTTGCCACTGCAATCGCAAGCCCGCAGCGCCGCATAATCGGCAGATCGATTACGTCATCTCCCACATACGCAATCTGTTCTTCACGGAAGCCGCTTTCAGCCAGAATCTTATCCAGAATGTCTGACTTGTTCTGTGCGCCTTGGTACAGATAGTCGATCTTTAGGTCACGCGCACGCAAAGCGACGGTTTCTGAAATGCGCTTGGTGACCATTCCGGTCTTCAATCCGCCCAGCCGGGCCAGGGAAATAGCTGTGCCGTCATGGGCGTTAAAGCCCTTGGCTTCTATCATGTTCTGGCTGATGATGGCGAAACCTGGTTTGTCCGCATGCTGTTCCGCGTGCGCGTCCGTACTGCGCGGCGACGATGCTGGAGCAGGGAAGAGCCATATGGACCCGTCCGTAAGGACGCCATCCACGTCGAAGAGAATTACTTTGATTTTCTTTGCGCGATGAAGAGAGTCGGTCATTGGTATTTAGCACTTGGTATTTAG
>DASXJO010000906.1:0-5290 GCA_036497385.1 Candidatus Angelobacter sp.
TGGCTGAAGAGCAGCCGTTAAAGTCGAGCACCACCATCAGCGCCAGCACCGCGGTTGCCGCCGCGGTGGCTGCGCCGCCAATCATCCGTGCCCGCCTGGTTGAACTGCTATTGACTGGAGTTGCGTTGAAAGATTTCAGGTCTGCCATGTTTGTTTCACCTCCGCTGCCCTCAGGCAGCACTCTTCTCAATGGCACGGAGGCAGCCATTCACAAATCGCCTGATTCCACGCGGGTTAGCGGTACCGCGAACAAAGCGTCGCGTGCTGCCGAAAACACAGTGTGCGCCGCGTGACACACTCTTGCAGGTTTCACCGCGAACAGCGCCATGCAGAGCAACCAGTGCTTGCCGCATATAATGATTGCGTTCATGCCTACACAGACTTCGCCGCAGTCGCCACATGACATGCTCGCGTCCAGATCCACCGCTTCTGGAAACAAACTTTTTATTCCGTTGATCGTGCTGGTTTGGGCTGTCATTTACTGCGGCACCCTCTTTCAGCCGCCGCTAATGGACGACGCCGATACGGTGCACGCCGAAGCTGCGCGCGAAATGGTGGAACACCATGACTGGGTCACGCTGAAAATTAATGGCGGCTTTCGTTATCTGGAAAAGGCACCGCTCATGTACTGGCTAGTGGCCGCAAGCTTCAAGATTTTCGGCGTGCATGACTGGTCAGCTCGGTTGCCGATTGCCCTAGGCATGTTGGCTCTTCTGCTGGTCGTCTATCGGATGGGACGCAGGTTTTATGGCGATGAAGGCGGCCTGTATGCCGCGCTGGCGCTGGCCACAGGATTTGGCCCCTTCATCTATACGCGATTCATGATCCCGGAAATGCTGGTGGCGCTGTGGCTGGCCATGGGATTTGATTTCTTTCTGATGTCTTTAGAACAAACTTCTGAAGAACAGAGTGATCGCGCGGAGCAGGCATCTCTGCTCGTCTGCTGGGGATTGGCCGCGACCATGGCGCTGAACGTCCTGACCAAAGGCTTGATTGGCCTGGTTTTTCCAATAGGCACAATTTTCCTTTATCTGCTGCTCACAAAAAATCTGCGTCACCTGTTGCGGCTTCGGCTGTTCTCAAGCTTTCTGGTTTTTCTGGCGATTGCAGCGCCATGGCATCTGCTGGCCGGCTTTCGCAATCCCGCGCAAGGCGAAGCGCGCGGATTCTTCTGGTTCTACTTTGTGAATGAACATTTTCTGCGCTTTTTAAAGAAGCGTTATCCTGCCGATTACGATACCGTGCCGCTGTGGTTATTTTGGGGCTTGATGCTGGTGTGGCTGATGCCCTGGACGGCGTTTATTGCGCAGGCTATACGGCAGGTACCGGCAAAATTGGCGGCGTTCCGCGCCGGCCTGAGCGCGCAGCAGCGTGCGACGCTCATTTTTGCTTTGTGGCCACTGGTGATTTTGCTATTTTTCAGTTTCTCCAGCCGACAGGAGTATTACGTTCTGCCCGGTCTGCCCGGAGTGGCGTTGTTGCTGGGCGGATGGCTGGCGCGGGAATCGGCGTCAGCGCCGGACAGCGCAGAGCGGCGCAGCGGAAAAATTTCTTCAATCGTGCTGGTAGTGCTGGGCGTGGTGATTTGTTTTGTGTGCGCCGCGCTGGCGTGGAACGCACAGACGCCGCCACCGAACTACGACATCGCCGAGTTGCTCAAAAAAAATCCGCAGGACTATGCGCTCTCCTTCGGACACATTCTTGATCTCACACCGCAGGCCATGGGCGCATTCAAGGTGCCGCTGCTGGCCACGGGATTCGCGTTTGCAGTGGGAACAATTTTGAACTTATTTTTGCGACGCCGCAATCGCGTCTTTGCAGCGAACCTTGTGCTCGCATTGATGACAACGGTTTTGCTCTTTGCAACTCATCAAGCGCTAGTGATTTTTTCACCGGTACTTTCATCGAAGGCGCTGGCAGATGCTATTGAATCGCATTGGAGGCCAGGAGCAATCATCGAAGACAATGGCGATTACGAAGCGGCTTCCAGCGTGAATTACTACACGCGCCATCAGATCCGAATCTTGAACGGCCGCTGCAACAACATCTGGTATGGATCAAGGTTTCCGGATGCGCCGCCGATCTTTGATGACAACGCATCTTTCAAGCGGCTGTGGCGCGGCCCAAACACCGTTTTTCTTCTGACCGACGCAAAAGCAAAACCTGCAAACGAAGTAAGCGACGAGTGTCCGCAAAAAGACCGGCTGCCTGACTACGTGGAAAAAGATGGAGCTTGCGTGCTGGCCAGGTGGGGCGGCAAGCTGGTGCTTACGAATGCACCGAAACCTTGTCCTGATCAGGCTTGGCCGCGCTGACAGGCTCAGGCTCACGCGGATGCGCCGGACGAATTTTGCCATTTTCTAAAATAAATACTTCGCCACGCCAATGGACAGTGTGATCGGCAAAGCTGGCAAACCAGACCGCGAACGCCACCAGATCACGGATCGGCACCAGCCACAAGTGGCGCCAAAGAGCGCGATCATGCACCACTCCGATTCCAACTTTGATGGCCACGGCAGCGCGCAAAGCGGCGGCTGCGGCAAGCGTTGTCCATGACCACCAACTGAGCGGCGCAAGCAGAGCCGCAAAAATCGCCCACGGCAGTCCAAAGGTAAGAAGCAGGCCGACATAGCCCATGCGGCGGGAATCGCGCGTGCTGCGGGCCCAGCGCATCTGATGCTCAAAAAACCCGCGGAAGCTGTACGCCGGCAGATGGGTTTCCACCACAACATCCGCCAGTACCACTTCATAACCGGCTTTGGCGATGCGATAGCCAAGTTCGAAATCGTCGGCAAGATAATCCACCAGCGGGCGCAGGCCGCCAATAGCGTCAAGCGCAGTGCGCGACATGGCCAATGTAGAGCCGAGAGCAAAATGAATGCCGCCTTCAATCTGGCGCGCCACCAGCACGCCGGCTATGAAATCCGTGCTGATGCCAATGGATTCGAGCTTTGAGCCCAGAGTATCGGCGGCAATGCCGCGATACGGACAAGTAACCATGCCAACCTGCGGCCGCGCAAACGGCGCCATCACGCGACGAAGATAATCAGGCGCGACGTGGATATCGCTATCATTGATAAGAATGTGGCCGTACTGCGCCGCGCCCAGCATCTGCACCAGATTGCTGGTCTTGCGATTGTTGCCCAGCACTTCAGGACAGACCAGAAGACGAATTTTGCACCCGGGAAATTCGCGGATCAACCGCTGGACAGCCTCCACGGCGGGATCGTCCGGCTCACTCACGCCGAAGATAATTTCATACTCTGGATAATCCTGAATGCAGTGGCTGCGGAAGCTTTCATACATCTGCGGATCAACGCCGCGCAACGGCTTAAGAATGCTGACCGGCGGCGTGAACCCGGGCGCTTGCCTCTTGTGCGATTGAAGAAACGTCCGGGCGCTCCACAGGCAGAGCAGGTAAAAGCCCATGCCGCACACAGCCAGCCCAGCCGCTATCAATCCTGGAAGAAGGTTCAACATTGCCGATCACGATCTACCCGCATTCTAAATTGCTCAGTGCCTTAATGATACTTTACAGTCCGAGGTTAGATGCGGGTCCTTGGCAGTGGTGACCAAAAATCTTCGCGCGCCTTAGTCGCAAGGATGGCACTGACCCTTGTGTTGGGAGTCTCGGGCGATCATGGAGATTCGGGAGATTGGGGGCACACTATCTCCAGCCTACATCGTGAGAGCGGTCTTCACCTGTCGCCAGTCGATCTTGCGCAGCAATTCCTTGATGCGGTCTTCAGGGCCAAAGATCCTCACCTCAACGTTTTCAATGAACGGCGTATCAGGTTTGTGCACAAAAAAGTTCCGATACACGTCATTCACCTCTTCCCATCGGCCGTTCTTGGTGCCGCTGAAAAATAAAACGTAAGCCACGCCGTGGCTGAAAGGATTGTTGCGGTCTTTGTGGACAAAAGTTGCGCCGGGAATTTTGGGATCAACTTTTGGGTCCGGTCCCGTAATCAAGGGGACCACCAGCATGTTCAAGTGGACTTGCACCTGGAGATGCTGCAAGTCTTCAATCCGCGCAGCCTCAAGCTGCTTCTTGGATATGTCTTTTTCCGCGGCCAATTTCTGCAGCCGGGGCTCAACCAGCGTTTTATAGCGCCTGGAATCTTTGCGCAGCTCATACGTGCGCTGGAGCAGCTGGTCAATGTCCATAGGACGGTCGCCAAAGGTGCTCACCGTGGGATGATCAATGGTGGCGTCGATTTTTTCGTCCCAGTCAGGGCTGCGGAATTGGTCAAGCACCTTGTTCATCACGGCAGCGTATTTGGTGATGGCCTTTTGCTCCGCGGGAGTCGGCTGGTGGCTTTTATAGAACCCATGGACTGGCGTGGACATGACTGCCGTGGAAATGACCGCACACATCAGCAGCGCGGCCTTAAACTCATTGCGACTCTTCAATTTTCCCGTCTCCTTCAGAGCATCTTCAATTCAGGCTAAGCCGGTGATCAGGCATACTTGGCAATTCAGACAAAGCTGGTGGACAATTCAGAGTTCGGCGTTTCGTCTCTTCTCCGGGTCTCCGCGCCTCCGTGGTAGGTTTTTGCTTTTCACGATCAGGCACAGCCTCGGTAGGGGATCGAGTCCTTTGCTGGCCGAATTCATCTTATAATATGGATAGCTGATGTCGAACCGGATGGTCGCTGTCTGGCTCGTGGACGCCGGGGTTTCCCGGGCTGCGCGATCCAGAGAGAGGAAAGTCCGAACTCCGCAGAGCAGTGTGCCGGATAACGTCCGGGAGGGTGGCGTCAAGGCCACTTTACGGAAAGTGCCACAGAAAATATACCGCCTCAGATAAGTGAACGGCGAAAGCCGATCCGCTTTGAGCCGGACGCAAAGGCCAAGCAGGCGCAAGCCCGCCATAGCCTGAGATGTTCGACTGTTGAGGTAAGGGTGAAAAGGTGCGGTAAGAGCGCACCGCTCGCGCAGTAATGCGCGAGGCAGGGCAAACCCCACACGGAGCAAGACCAAATAGGGAAGGAGTTGGAGATGGCGTAAGCCATTTTCAACGCGTCTCGGCTCGAAACGCCAGGGCGAGAGATCCTTCGACTCCTCGGAGTCGCTCAGGATTTCGGCTGCGGGCTTAAACGCCCGCAGAACGCCGCAACTTCCGGGTAGGTCGCTTGAGCCGTTCAGCAATGGACGGCCTAGAGGAATGACCGTCAGCGGCAGCAATGCCGTACAGAATTCGGCTTACAGGTTCGATATCACTTGCGGCCCTCAGGTTGTGAAAGCAATCTGAGGGCTTTCAATTTGGTGCCGGGACGCTGGGGGTCTT
>DASXJO010000907.1:0-4510 GCA_036497385.1 Candidatus Angelobacter sp.
TGACATTGAGCCGCGGCGCTATCGCCTGCGCATGCTCAATGGCAGCAATGCGCGCTTCCTGAACATGAACCTGGTCATGACAGATGCAAACGGCGTAGCTCATGGAATGGCAGGCCCGCAGTTCAACGTGATTGGCACCGATGGCGGCCTGTTGCCTGCTCCCGTGGCTTTGACCACGCTGCTGCAACTGCCGGCGGAGCGCTTTGACGTGATCGTGGACTTTACCGGCAAAGCGGGTAAGCATTTCGTGCTCACCAACAACGCTCCCGCGCCGTTCCCCGGTGGCGGAGAAGTTGTGCCCACGCAAATCATGATGTTCCGCGTTTCGAAGCCGCTTTCGTCGAAGGACACCAGCACGATTCCACAGGTGCTGAACCCCAAGCCGATGAACATCAATCCTCAATCCGCGGTGAAGACGCGCGACCTGATCTTGACAGAACTTGATCGCGAATCAGACGGGTTCCCGATTATCGGTCTGCTCGACAACAAGAACTGGGACGATCCCGTTACTGAAGATCCGAAAGCGGGTTCCACGGAAATCTGGAACCTGATCAACGATACCGGTGACGCCCACCCCAAACACATCCACCTGGTGCAGTTCCAGGTTCTGGGCCGCAGGCCGTTTGACCAGGATACTTTCGACAATACCGGACAGCTGGTCTTTACAGGTCCGCTACAGGCACCGTTCCCAGAAGAAGTGAATGCGGCCAAAGACGTGGTGAAGTCCTTCCCGGGCACTGTAACCCAGCTGATCATGAGGTTTGATCTGCCTACGGGAACGCAGGTAATTCCGGGGCATCACTACAAGTACGTCTGGCATTGCCACATCCTGGAACATGAAGACAATGAAATGATGCGCCCAATGGACATCATTGGGTAAAATCGAGCGCCCCAGGCACGCGGCCGGTTGTGCAATCTGCAGCCGGCCGCCGCTTGCGGCTCATTCACAAACCATCAATTTTGCTTGTGTGCTGAGCGGGCGCAACACAAGATTTTCATTCATCAATCTTTTACTAATCAAGCACAGGGACCATCCATGAAATTTCGCGCGTTCATAGCTCTCATCATCTGCGTGTTCGGTTGTTCACTTCAAGGCCAGGACCAGCCTGCTCCCGTCGCGTTGTCCGTGCCTGATATCGAAGTGGTAAATCAGGATGGCCAGCACGTGCGCTTCAACAGCCAGGTTGTGGATGGACGCATCGCTATTGTCACCGGCTTTTTCACCACATGCAGCTCAATGTGTCCCATCACGCAGGAAAAGCTTTCCCACGTGGCCAAGCTGCTGGGCCCGCGGCTGGGAAAAGATGTGGTAATCGTTTCCGTGAGCGTTGACGCAGAAAACGATACGCCCGCGCGGATGAAAGACTGGGCAGAAAAATTTCACATTGGCCCCGGTTGGACTCTGCTAAGCGGCAACCGCTCAGAAGTCGATACGCTGCTGAAGTCGCTCGGATTGTATGTCGAACTGCGCCAGCGCCATCAATCGGCTTTGATGATAGGGAGCACCGCGACAGGCTGGGTACGAATCAGCTCCTGGACGTCTTCAGAAAAACTTGCCAAACTGGCGGAATCAATGTCATTGGCAAAGCCTGTGGCGAATGCCAGTATTCATCCCTAGTGAGATAATTTCGGCGTAAGTCGATAAAGGATGCACGACGCCCATGACGGAAATTGACGCGGCTTACCGCAAGGTTCTGGCGCAGCTCCCAGCGCGTGACATCCAGGAAATTGAGTGGTTTGATTGAGCGATGGAATGAGTCGCCGGGAACCAATACCTGCATGAAGCTGATACCGGCGATTTTCTTTTATTACCCCTACGTCCCTTCCTTTTTGCATTTCTGTGACGGTCAATGACAGCGTCCGCTCAGCCACTTTGTGGCTAGCTGACCAAGCGCTGTCGCGCAATTTATATCTCCTGGTGAACTTCAGCCGCCGAAACTACGGCAGAAGGTGTATCAGGTACTTGTCAGTCCAGATTTCACCGGATTAGTGGGTGGTATCAAGATCAAGTTGGAGCGACTGTGAATTACCTTCTGTGCTGGCGCAGCTCTCTGCAAGGGTGCCTACGCTGTTGCTTGGCTCGCCCGCGACTGAGGTAATCGCAACCGGACGAATTAAATCCGGTCCGTATCTGCGCATGGAGCCGGGGTGCATTCGTCTATCTGGATGAGGTCAACTCCCGTGCGCGCATTTCCGCTGCTATCGTTAAATGGATGGCTTGGCGTGCTCGATAGTTCAAGCTCCGATTGGTTATTGCATTGCACCCAGGCGGTGATAAGCTTCAGCCCACTGGGGGATGCGACATAGCGATGTGGGTGGAAAATGAAGCACGCAGAGCGAACCGGAATCTACTGCTGGTGAATGGCGGAATATTGGCCATCATCATTTTGGTTATCGCGGGCAATTACCGTTACTGCGCGAATTTTGTGCTCGGCTGCCAATCGATTTCAAATGCAGAGCTGGCTGCGCTTGCCTCGCCGGAACAGCGCTGGCGTAATTTTGTTTCAGTCAGCGGCACTAAATCCTTCAATACCGAATATCGAGACGTGGTCAACCACATGGAGGGAAGTCGCGTCGTCTCAACCGAGATCAAGGATGAATACATCTTCCTGCGGGTAGGGGAAAAGATACTGCTGGTGAAAGCTGATCCGGGCAAGGAAAAGCTTGAATATTCCGGCGAACTGGTGGCCACAACCGATCGCGTGAAAGAGGACTTGCTGCGGCCGCTGGCGACAGAAGACGCCGACCTGGCTCGTGAAATCCTGCCATTCACGCTCAACGCCGCTGATTATCGCAGCAACGGCTATACCATGCTCATGGTAGGACTGCCGCCGCTTGCCCTGGCGCTGTGGAATTGCCTGAAGGCGATGCGCCGCATCTCGGAGATACAGCTCTCTCCCGTGTGGAAGCACGTTGCCGTGTATGGCAATGCTGAGCAACTATCACAGCAGATTGAGGCTGAGTTGCAGCCAGCCATGGTCCGCAAATACGGGAAGCTTCAGATCGCGCAGCAATGGATGGTCCGGCGCAAAACGTTCAGCACATGGGTTTCGCCCATAGCTGACCTGGTGTGGGTCTATAAAAAAGTAACCAAGCATTCAGTGAACTTCATTCCCACGGGCAAGACATATTCCGTGGTTTTGGTGGGCCGCCATCGTCAGCGGATTGAAGAGCAGATGAAAGAAAAAGCTGTGAATGAAATGCTGGCGGAACTGACAACGCGGCTCCCATGGGTACTCTTTGGTTTTACCAAAGATCTGGAAAAAGCCTGGCAGAAAGACGCTGCCGGCGTGATCGCGGCAGTGGATTCGCGCATGCAGCAGCAAAATACTAAGTCCGCCGGAGCCGGTGCTTCAGGCCAGTAACTGCTTCATCCATATAGGTTTACTCTGCACGCAAAGCCACGCGTTGCGGGGGATTCCCAATATGGGAGCGTGTTCTTGAATTTATCTGATCCAAATCATTGACCTCGAAATCGGCCTTGTTTTAGACTGCTAATTCATGATTTTGAAATTGAAATTCAATTTCATTTTCAAAATGGATTCCGCGATATTTGGAGAAACAGGCGTGACCTCAAGCGTTCTAAAAGTTATCGCGGTGCTGCTGTTGCTGCCATTGTTACTGCTGGCGCCGCGCAGGGCCTGTGCGCAGGAAAATTACTTTGTCACGTACACACACCACATGGAGGAGCCCGGCAATCTGGAGTTCGCGACCAAATCCGTGAGCGGCTTTCCGCGAGCGGGGAATGCTTTCTGGGGAAATGCCATTGAGATGGAATATGGCGTAAAGACGTGGTGGACATCAGAGCTTTATTTGGATTCGCAAACTACGGCGAATGAGAGCAGCGTGTTTACCGGATTCCGCCTGGAGAACCGCTTCCGTCCGCTATTGCAGGAACACTGGATCAATCCTGTGCTCTACGCGGAGTTTGAGGACATCAACAGCGCGGACAAAGCATTGCTGGAAGTTGTGGGACACGATGGCATAACTGACTTTCTGGGCAGGAATGATCGGAGTGGGAAGGAAAGGGAAGTAGAGCTGAAGTTGATCCTGAGCAGCAACTTCAAAGGCTGGAATATTGCCGAGAATATGATCGGAGAAAAGAATATCGCCAACGAGCCCTGGGAGTTTGGCTATGCGGTGGCGGTGAGCAGGCCTTTGTCGCTGGCAGCCAGTCCTAAAGCCTGCCGATTCTGCCGAGAAAACTTTACGATAGGAGCAGAGCTTTACGGCGGATTGGGCGACCGCTACAGCTTTGGACTGCACGACACATCGCACTATCTTGCGCCCACAATGGCGTTCCATATGCCCAACGGCCCCACGTTCAGCGTATCGCCAACGGCCGGGCTGAACGGCAATAGCCATGGCTTCCTGCTGCGCTTTGGCGTTGCTTACGAAATCAGTCAGGCGGTTTCAAGGCTGAGGGGGAAGTGACTGTGGACGTAAGAAAACCCCTGCTGCTGATAACTATCGTCCTTATGCTGGGAAGTTCGCTGCTCTTTGCCGGCGC
>DASXJO010000908.1:0-3592 GCA_036497385.1 Candidatus Angelobacter sp.
CATCTCCAATGACGATTTCATACGCACTACCGAGGCTCGGCACAAAGCCGGCGCGCAGGAACTATGGAAGCGTATCCAGGAGAATGGCTACATCTATAAGGGTACATATTCAGGGCAATATTGCGTGTTTGACGAACTGTACGTTGATTCCGTGGGTCCCGGCGCGCCCTGCCCTGAATGCGGACGGCCCACCGAGACGGTGAGCGAAGAGAACTATTACTTTAAGCTTTCCGCTTTCGCTGACCAGTTGCTGGCGCATTACCAGCAGAATCCAGGATTTATCCGGCCGGAAACGCGGCGTAACGAGGTCATTGCTTTTGTGAAGAGCGGCTTGCGTGATCTCTCTGTCAGCCGCAGCACTTTCAAGTGGGGCATCCCCGTCCCGGGCGATCCCAAGCACGTGATGTATGTATGGCTGGACGCGCTGAGCAACTACTGCACCGCCGTTGGATTGGGATCGAAAGATGAAAGGGAGCAGAAAAACTTTGAGCGTTACTGGCCGGCTGACGTGCACATGATCGGCAAGGAAATTATCCGCTTCCATTGCGTTTACTGGCCGGCGTTTTTGCTGGCCGCCGGACTGCCGCTGCCCAAGTCCGTCATCGCGCACGGCTGGCTGCTGTTTGAAGAGAGCAAGATGTCGAAGTCGCGCGGCAATATTGTGCGCGCTGAAACCGTGATTGACGTAATGGGCAATGACGCGTTGCGTTATTTCCTGCTGCGTGAAGTTGTCTTTGGACAGGACGGCTCATTCAGCTTTGACGCGCTGGTGCAGCGTTACAACTCTGACCTTGCCAATGATCTGGGCAATCTTTCAAGCCGCACGTTGACCATGATCAACCGCTACTTTAATGGTTCGGTGCCCTATCCTTCACCCACGGTTGCGCGCAAAGCTACCGATGACGTAATCAAAGAACATGCGCTGGCCGTGATCCGTGAGTTCGGTGAATTGTTCGATGATTATCAGTTCTCTCGCGCGCTGGAATCGGCATGGTCATTGATTGGCGCGGTCAATAAATATCTGGTGGATGAAGAGCCTTGGATTGTGGCGGAAAAAGAAGGCGAGGAAAGCAAGTCGCGCCTGGCGACCATTCTTTATACGGCGGCAGAAGCGCTGCGGATTGTTACGGCGCTGGCGCATCCGGTGCTGCCGGAATCAACGGCAAAAATTTGGACGCAGCTTGGCCTGGGCGAGATCAGCAAATTCAACCTTCCCGAACTCAAGTGGGCGCAGCTACCACTGGGCGGCAAGCTGGGCAAAGTGGAGCCGGTATTTCCGCGCGCGGATAAAACTTCAATCGAGAGGATGCAACAGATGGAACAGGAGCGCGCAGCTCAGGCTGCCTCCACTCAGGCATCATCAACCGCTACTGTTACGCCGATTCCCGCAGGCGAAGGCGCACGCGCCGGACAGCCCGCAACCCAGGCCGCGCATGGCCCTACCGATGCTGCGCCTGCGGCGAAATCCGCGCCGCCCGCTGCTGCACCCGCTGCCGACGGAAAAATCTCTATCGACGACTTCATGAAGGTGGAGCTACGAGTTGGCCAGGTGAAGGCTGCGGAAAAAGTTAAAGGCGCGGACAAATTATTGCGCCTTGAAGTCGATATAGGAACTGAAGTCCGGCAGCTCGTCGCGGGAATCGCGCTGGCATATAAGCCTGAAGACCTGATCGGCCGCAAAGTAGTCATTGTCGCTAATCTTCAGCCACGCAAGCTGCGCGGGCTGGAATCAAACGGCATGATCGTGGCTGCGTCCGTGGGTGAAGACGGCAAGCCGGTGCTGGCAGGATTTCTGGAAGATGTGCCTGTCGGGGCAAAGTTGAAGTGATTGGTTTTCTACAATCCCGAACCTGCGTTCTTTGCGGGTGAGGAATCACTATAGCCACAGACCTTTTGAGTCGCCATCGGCGATAACTGCTGGTTCCCAGTCGCAATCTTTCCGGAGGTAGTGGTCCCTCACCCGCAAAGAGCGCGAGTTCGGGATTACAGAAAATGTACATCGATTCCCACGCTCATCTCGAAGGCCACAAATTCGATTCTGATCGCACTGAGATGCTGGCGCGCGCCCGCGACGCCGGGCTGGAGCGCATTCTCGCAATCGGCAGCGGCACAGGTCCGGGCACGTATGACTGCGCGCTAAAAATCGCCGAGCAGCATGACTGGATCTTCGCCAGCACAGGCTTGCATCCGCATGAAGCCAACGTAGCCACAGACGCCGACTACAAGGAGATGGCCGATCTGGCAAAACGTCCGAAGCTGATTGCCTGGGGCGAAATTGGCCTGGATTATTTTTACGACCACTCGCCGCGCGACGTGCAGAAAGAAGTTTTCCGCCGACAGATGGAGCTAGCTGCCACAGCCAAGTTGCCGATCATTATCCATTGCCGCCCTAGCAACAACAGTGAGAACGCCTGGGACGATACGTTGCAAATGCTCCGCGATCACTGGGCGCCCAGCGGCCTGCCAGGAATTCTGCATTGCTTTACTGGCGAATGGAAACACGCGCAAGCCGCATTAGATATCGGCTTCTATATATCTTTTGCCGGTAACGTCAGCTTTCCCAAGGCGGAAAATATTCGCGAAGCCGCAAAGCAAGTTCCGCTGGACCGCATGCTGATTGAGACTGATTCACCGTATCTTGCTCCGGTGCCGCATCGCGGCAAGCGCAATGAGCCAAGCTTTGTAGTCAAGACCGCCGAAGCTATAGCGCATTTGCGCGGAATGGGCAAAGAAGAAATCGGGCAACAAACGGCGGAAAATTTCTATACGCTCTTTCCGCAAACCCGATAATATTTACTTCCCTGGCGCATTTTTATCAGCATCAGCTAAAGACGCAGGAACTTTTTTGGTTCCGGCCAGTTCCGCCGCGGTCTGCGTGATGTTGCGCTTGGAAAACGGCCCGAAGAATCCCCAGCAAGTCGCGGTAGGAATTGATGGCTTCTTGTCTGCCGATGCAGCGGGACAATCTTTGCCATACTTTTCCTGCAACTGCGGCAGCACAGCGTCAACTAGCGCCTGATCGCTCTTTCCTGCCGTTTGCGCTTTGGCCACGGCATCGCGCAGAGTCACAAGATATTCGCGGAAGTCGCGAACATCATTCACGGTGGCAACATCGCCATGGCCGGAAACAAACGTCGCCGCCCGATGATCGGCCAGCAATTTATCCAGCGTCTTCACCCAATCGCTGGTGCTAGCGTCAATCAGGTTGGGCAGATGTTTCTGCCAGACCAGATCGCCGGCAAAAACCACGTCGGCGTCCGGCACGGTCACCACGGAGTCGCCGCCGGTGTGGCCCAGCATGTAGCGGACTTGAACCTGCCGCGCGCCCAGATAAATATCCACGGCATCACTGTAGGTTTCGTCCGGCAATACCAGCGCCTCTACCATGGCTTTTTGTTCCGGCTTAGGATTCGCGCCGAAAAACTTCAGGTTTTCCGTCCGCAGCCAGCCGCGCAGGTTGCGTTGCGCCAGGATCGTCGCGCCAGCCTGCGCAAACACCGCGTTGCCGCCGGTGTGGTCCAGATGATAATGCGTGTTCACCACAAATCGAATCGGCAGGTTCGTGATCTTGCGGATCTCCGTCAGCAGATCG
>DASXJO010000909.1:0-1509 GCA_036497385.1 Candidatus Angelobacter sp.
CATGGCAGTCATGATGAGAAGTATTCTCGATGTGGCCGATAACAGCGGGGCGCGCCGACTGCAGATGATCCTGCCGCTGGGCGGACACACCGGCCTGAACGCCAGCCTGGGCGACGTGATTACCGCTTCAGTAAAAGAAGCCTCGCCGGACGGCACGGCCAAGAAGGGCACGGTAGTGAAATGCGTGATCGTGCGCCAGCGCAAGGAGCATCGGCGGCGGGACGGCACCTATATCCGCTTCGATCAGAATGCGGCAGTGCTGATCAATGAAACTGGCGAGCCCATCGGCACGCGCGTGTTTGGTCCCGTGGCCCGTGAACTCAGGGAAAAGAAATTTTTGAAGATTGTTTCTCTGGCGCCGGAAGTTCTGTAACAGAAGCGCATCGTCAAGAGAGGCGAAAAGACAATACAAGATGAGAAGATTTTTCCGGCGGACGCAAGACCGAGGCCGCCAATGGTTGAAGGCAGACAATGCATACAAGAGTCGATATCAAGCGCAATGACACGGTGAAAGTAATCACCGGACGTGACAAGGGCAAGCAGGGACGCGTGCTGAGGGTTTTCCCCGGCACCAGCAAAGTCCTGGTGGAGCACGTAATGATGGTGAAGAAAAACGTGCGCCCGAATCCGCAGCGCAACATCAAGGGCGGAATCGCGGAACAGGAGTCGCCCATCGCCATCTCGAACGTTATGGTGGTATGTCCCAGCTGCGGACCGTCGCGCATTGGACACAAATTGCACGGCAGCCGTCAAGTGCGGATCTGCCGGCGTTGCGATGCGCCGTTGGATAAATAGCTTCTAGCGGTCAGCAATCAGCATCCAGCCACAGAAATTGCTTTGGCTAACGCTGAGAAGTTTGGAAACTTAAGAAGCAGGAAGCGCAGGCGAAGGCGCCTGCGGTCCACAAGAAATTGAGGAACCCTACGAACCGGTAAACACTCCGAAACCGTGGGAGAAGGAAACAGAGACAAAATGGCAACGACCAAAGTTACGGCAAGGCTGAAAGACAAATTCGATAAAGAGATTGCTCCGGCGTTGGCCAAGGAACTGGGCCTGACCAACCCGATGGCTGTCCCGCATCTGCACAAGATCGTGGTAAACATGGGCGTGGGCGAAGCCACCCAGAACACCAAGATGCTGGATCCGCTGGTGCGTGATCTGGGCGAAATCTGCGGGCAGAAACCGGTTGTGACCAAGGCCAAGAAATCGATTGCGGCTTTCAAAGTCCGTGAAGGCATGGCCATTGGCGCCATGGTGACGTTGCGTGGCACTCGCATGTATGAGTTTCTTGACCGGCTGATAAACGTCGCTCTGCCCCGCGTTCGCGATTTCCGTGGCGTTTCGACGAAGTCATTTGACGGTCGCGGCAATTACACGCTGGGCCTGCGCGATCAGCTGATCTTCCCGGAAATCGATTACGCAAAAGTGGACAAGCTGAAGGGCATGAACGTAACTATCGTGACCACGGCGCGTGACGACAATCAGGCAAGGGCATTGCTGAAGAGTTTT
>DASXJO010000910.1:0-1631 GCA_036497385.1 Candidatus Angelobacter sp.
CCAGTTACGTATCAGCACCACAACCAGCATCAGTCCCAAACCAAGGCCGGCAGCGGGCAGGACCCATGCCAGCAGTTCAAAGCCATGGGTTGAAGGCTCCACTACGGCGGTCACGCCCCATTTAGTGCGGAACCAGTTCAGAACCGCTTCATCATTCTGCGTGCTCTTAACGTTGGCGCGGAGCTCGCGAATCATCTGGTCAGAGTTTGGGCAGCCGACGTGGTTGCATTTCAGCAGCATCTGCGCGCAGCCGCAGCTGCACATGATTTTCCCGCCCAGGTTCTGGAAGCGGGCTTCCTGATTGTCCGCCCCCATCAGCAGGACCAGAGCGCAGGGAAGCAGCAAAGCTTTTAGGAGTTTCTTCACTTACCTGCTCCCGCGGGATGCATGCCCCGTTCATCCATCTGTGAGACGGCCACTGTGCTCCGGACAGGAACGCTGACCGCCGCCGCGTTCGGGACCAAGGCCATGCCAGTTCCAAAAACGATCACGAGCACGCCAATCCAAATCCAATTTACCAGCGGATTGATGATGATTTTGATGATGGGATGATCGGTATCAGGGTTGCGGCCTTCATAGACCACATAAAGATCTTCACGCAGTGTAGAGTGGTTCGCCACGACGTGGACCGGTTGTCCGCCGCTGGCTTTAAAGAAGCGCTCTTCAGGATTGAGCCGGGTAAGGAATTTACCATCCTTATAGACTTCCAGCAGCGCGGCCTGCGAACTGTAATTGGCGTTGTCGTCGTCGGTGTATTCTTCACCGATCAGCGTGTAGGAGCCGATCTGGACTTTGTCGCCTTTGCCAATTTCCTGTTCTTTGTCCTGGTTAAACGCCGCGCCAGCCAACCCGATTACGACCAGCACAACGCCAAAATGGACGACATAACCGCCATAACGGCGCATATTGCGGCGCGATAGCTGATACATTCCGGCAAGCAAGTTGGTCTGGAGTTTGTTTTTCCAGACGATGCCGCCGCGGACGAATTCAGAGGCAACCGTAGCGATAACCAGAGTGCTTAGGCAGAACGCCATCATGGCGTACATCTGGCCCATATCGGTCCAGAAGCGGACGCCGTTCTTATACAGCAGCACGCCAACGATGATTTCAATCAGCAAGGCGGCCGTTGCGGGTATGGCAAAGTTGCGCTTGATGCTCCCAACAGATGTGTTGCGCCACGCCAGCAGAGGTCCCACGCCTGTGAGAAAGATCAGCGACAGCCCGATGGGAACCATCACCTTGTTATAGAACGGCGCGCCTAGATTCATTTTTACGTCGCGCACCAGCTCAGACAAGATGGGGAACAGCGTTCCGCACAGCACAGCAAAACATGCGCCCAGCAACAGCAGGTTGTTGAACATGAAGCTGGATTCGCGCGAGACCAGCGATTCAAGCTTATTTTCAGAGCGCAGATGGTCGCGGTTACGGACGTAAAAGACCATGCAGACCACAAAGATGATCGCCAGAAATCCTGAGAACCAGTTGCCGATACTCGATTGCGCAAATGAGTGAACCGAACTCACAATGCCGCTGCGTGTGAGCAACGTTCCCAGGACTGAGAGCATAAAGGTGATGAAAATCAGCCAGACGTTCCATACCTTCATCATGCCGCGCTTTTCCTGCATCATGAC
>DASXJO010000911.1:0-4734 GCA_036497385.1 Candidatus Angelobacter sp.
GGAAAGTAGCTAGTGACTCACGGTGATCCTCCCGGACAATGCCAAACGCGCTGTGATGCACAGGTCCTGTCGCACTCTGGTTGCCAGGATTGCACTGATATCTCTATATGCAAACAAATTCTTGGATCATTCTCCGGGCCCCGGTCGGCACACCTCAAGACAATCACCAATTCGAAGGAGATGAACGTACATGGCCACAAAGCAACCAAATATTCTGATCTTGTGGGGAGATGACATCGGCACGTGGAACATCAGCCGCTTCAATAAGAGCATGATGGGCTATCGGACACCGAACATCGACCGAGTCGCAAACGAAGGCGTTACTTTCACCGATTACTATGGCCAACAGAGTTGCACCGCCGGACGTGCGGCGTTCATCACCGGCCAGAACCCTCTGCGCACCGGCCTGACCAAAGTTGGCATGCCCGGCTCTCCTCTTGGGTTGCAACCGGCGGCCCCGACCATCGCAGATCTCCTCAAACCACTCGGCTACGCCACGGGTCAGTTTGGTAAGAACCATCTCGGTGATCGAAATGAATTCCTCCCGACAGCGCATGGGTTCGATGAGTTCTTCGGCAATCTATATCACCTGAACGCGGAAGAAGAGCCTGAACTGCCCGATTATCCCAAAGATTCTGGCTTCCTTGAGAGGTTTAGACCCATAGGAGTACTGCATTGTCTGGCAACTGAGAAAGATGATCCAACCACCGATCCTCGCTGGGGCAGAGTTGGGAAACAGGTGATCAAAGACACTGGTCCCGTGACCAAGAAGCGCATGGAAACCGTGGATGAAGAGATCAGCGCCGGCGGTGCAGGCGGAAAAGGCAAAGAAAGCTGCTGCGGCATCCAAGGACAGCTCAGGCAAAGCAGCCTAACTCAAAAATAACAACTGACATCCCCGGCAGACCAGACACACTGCCGGGGATATACATCTTTAGATATTCATCTTCGGGGCTCCGACTATGATTTTTAACTCGCATTTTCGCCAGGTCCTGACCAGATGAACCCACAGCCACGTAAAAAGCTGCAAGAAGCAAAGGAGTCTCGCCATGACACAAGAAGAAACCCGCCTGCGGGCAGATCACAAGAACTCAAATGGCTGGAAAAAATGGGGGCCTTACCTCAGTGAGCGTCAATGGGGAACGGTTCGCGAAGATTATAGCCAAGATGGCAATGCATGGAGCTATCTCACTCATGATCAGTCCCGTTCCCGTGCCTATCGCTGGGGCGAAGATGGCATTGCCGGTATCAGCGATGACCGGCAGTTGTTGTGCTTTAGCGTGGCTGTGTGGAATGGCCGCGACCCTATCCTGAAGGAGCGTCTGTTCGGACTCACGAACAGCGAGGGCAACCACGGTGAGGATGTAAAGGAATATTACTTCTATCTGGACAATACCCCTACGCATTCCTACATGAAATACCTTTATAAGTATCCTCAGGCCGCCTTTCCATATGACGATCTGGTTACCACCAACAGACGCCGCAATCGCGGCGACATGGAATACGAACTTCTGGACACCGGCATTTTCAACGAAGATCGTTACTTCGACGTTTTTGTGGAATACGCTAAACACACGCCGGAAGATGTATTGATCCAGATCAGCGTCGCGAATCGAGGCCCGGAAGCTGCCACCTTACACCTTTTGCCGACTCTCTGGTTTCGCAATACCTGGGCTTGGGGTGATGGGGTTGCGAAACCCTTACTCCAGGAACTGGCCTTCAAGAAAGCTGGCCGCGCTGTTGCTGCATCGGATAGCGAGCTCGGCAAACGTTACATGTACTTTCAGGGAGATCATGAACTGCTGTTCACGGACAATGACACCAACAAAGAACGGATTTTTGGCACACCCAATGATACTCCCTACGTGAAAGACGGAATCAATGACTACCTGGTGAATGGAAAATCGAAGGCAGTGAACCCGAAGCACGAAGGGACAAAAGTTGCCGCGCATTATCCATTGAATATTGGCGCAGGTGAAACCGCTACGATCCAGTTGCGGCTTACTGACCTTGACCCTTCGAAAATAGGCGATCCATTTAAGAACTTTGATCAAATCGTGCAGACACGTCAAGGCGAGGCAGATGAGTTCTATCAAGGCATCACGCCCAATAACGTCAGCAAAGATGAGGCTCTGGTGATGCGACAGGCGTTGGCGGGAATGCTGTGGGGTAAGCAATATTTTGGGTATGACGTGGACAAATGGCTGAGGGAGCACGGCGTAGATCCATTCGGGCCGCAGGCCGGTGGAACCCGAAACCATGAATGGTTCCACATGGTGAACGGAGGCATCATTTCAATGCCTGACAAGTGGGAGTATCCGTGGTACGCCGCCTGGGACCTCGCCTTCCACACCATTGCATTGTCTGAAGTCGATGTCGATTTCGCTCAAGATCAGCTCAAGTTACTGCTTCAGGCATTTTTTCTTCATCCCACTGGGCAGATGCCGGCGTATGAGTGGAACTTCAGCGACGTTAACCCTCCCGTGCACGCCTGGGCGACTATCTTTCTTTATCGGACGGAGCAGGCGCTTAAGGGGGAAGGTGATTTGGAATTTCTCAAGCTGATGTTTTCGAAGCTGATGTTGAACTTCAGTTGGTGGGTAAACCGCAAGGACCGCTTTGGCAAAAACCTGTTTGAAGGCGGCTTTCTTGGACTGGACAACATCGGCGTCTTTGATCGCAGCGCTCAACTGCCCACCGGCGGCCACCTGGAACAGGCAGACGGTACTGCCTGGATGGCGATGTTTTGCCAAAACATGCTCGAGATCGGCATCGAACTATCCGCCCACGATTCCTATTTCCAGGATTTGACCTCCAAGCTTGCTGACCATTTCCTTTTGATCGCGCATGCGATGAACCGGGTGGGACCGAGCGGAATGTGGGACGAAGAAGATGGGTTTTATTACGATGTTCTCCGGCTTCCCGATGGCACGGCAACGCGGCTTAAGGTACGGTCTATGGTGGGGCTGCTTCCGCTTGCGGCCACCACAGTCATTGAGCCATGGCAGCGCGACCTCGTACCGGAGGTGGCCAGGGTCTTGAGGGAGCGCCTGGAACGGATGCCAGAACTACGAGAAAGCATTCATCCCACAGGCCCGGGACATCTTGGATATGGGGAGCGAGGCATTGCAGCGTTGGTCAACCCGGAACGATTGCGCCGGATCCTTTCACGCATGCTGGACGAGAACGAATTTCTAAGCCCTTATGGGATACGTGCACTTTCCCGCTATCATGCCGAGCATCCATATGTTTTTAATGTTGCCGGCCAGGATTATTCGGTCAATTACCTTCCCGCAGAGTCAGATTCGGGCATGTTCGGCGGTAACTCCAACTGGCGCGGTCCCGTCTGGGTGCCAGTCAATATCCTGCTGCTACGCGCACTGATGTCTTACTACCTCTATTATGGCGACACCTTCCAGATAGAATGCCCCACCGGATCAGGCCAGTTGATGAATTTGTTTGAAGTGTCACGGGAGATTGCCAATCGGCTGACCCGGATATTCCTGAAAGACGAAGCTGGCCGGCGGCCCGTTTATGGCGGCACTGAGAAATTTCAAACCGATCCACACTGGAAAGATTACATCTTGTTCTATGAATACTTCCACGCCGACAATGGCGCCGGCCTGGGGGCAAGCCATCAGACTGGCTGGACGGGACTTGTGGCAAACTTAATCGAGATTTTCGGCCGAGTGGATGCCAAACAGTTCCTGGAGTCTGGTAAAAGAGGAGCATTTAGCAAAGTGGCTGGAAAGGAAGAGGAATTTGTTAAGGCCGCCTAGCCGAGCCTCGAATTGCCGTTATTCCCAAGTAAGTTGGTGGCGGGGCGAAAAGCCAATGCCAACGCCGCATGACACCAGAACCGCCACCTCCGCTTGATAGTCTGAAAAAAACCAGCGAGTCTGGCACGACCAGCAGAGACGCCGCACGGAGCACCATCTATTCTGGATAAGGATGGTTTTCGTAAAAATCCCGTACCTTGGCCTGCAATTCCGTATAAAGGAGATCACTCCATTCTACCAGCGAAAATACAGGATTTCTGCTGCTCCTTCGGCTGTCAAAAATGCGCAGAGGCTCTTGATTCTTTGGCATCCCCGACGGGATTTGAACCCGTGTTACCGCCGTGAAAGTACCCGTCCTTCGCGGCTTTATAAGAACTTAGAGGCGCAGGTGGTGCTGTAAACCTCTAAAATTCCGCAGGAAAAGCTAATCGTTACATGATTGTTACATGAAAGAAGTGGACTCCTACGAACTCTGTTTTGGTTGGAGATGGCGCGAGCCATATCTACGGGCAGCGTCTTGCCAACCGGCTTCGGGTCATGAAACGTCGATCCGGTGGCTATGCGCTTTCCGGGTTACTTTCGTATCGATGCTTCACTGATAGGCGATGATCGATTGGCTATGTTTGCTCGTTCCGAGAATCTGCGGAACGTACAACCAGGCCCTGCCTCACGTAGGGAACCGAGGCGCGCCGAACACCGGCTGGCACCATTGCTGACGTGAGCCGGATCAGTCATTCGAGGATCGAGCCAGAGATCGTAATCGCTCGGTTGGTAGCGTCCGCACATTACTTCTTCCGCTTCAGAACCGAGATGGACTCTTTAAGGGCAGCGGCAATATCAGTGTCGTTGGTCAGGATGTGCGCTGGCTGTGGCATGTGCGATTGCTGCCCTAACCAGGCTTGAACTTCCGCTGGATCAGCCACAGCGAATCGGCCTTCACGCTTCACAGGCATTC
>DASXJO010000912.1:0-4574 GCA_036497385.1 Candidatus Angelobacter sp.
GCACCTTTAACCTCGGCTCGCTGCTGCGCACTTCAGCAATCTCCGGCTTGCCTATGCGGTTCCAATATTTAAGCGCCGCTTCCAGATTGTCTTGAAGGAAATAAATGGTCGCCAGAAATTCGTTGGCGTATTCGTCTTTGGGATCAAGTTGCAGCGCGCGATGGAGATCGTCCCTGGCCTCTCCATACTTCTTCTGCTTAAAGGCTACGCCGGCCAGTTCGACGAGAAATCGCTTATCGTCGGGAGCCAGCCTCTGCCCGTCAGAGAGCGCCTTGCCCGCTTCTTGCCAGCGCTCCAGATGGGCCAGCGCAACACCATAGTAATAATCCAGATCGGCAGAGTTGCGGGGCGACTGCTGCAATAGCTGAATAAGCTCAGGCCAGCGTTCCTGCTCAAAAAGCTGTTTGGCTGTAGGCGTGGGATCGGACTGCGCCGGGGCATGCAAAGAGGCGATCACCGTCACCAGAAGCATTACAAAGCGCAGGATTTTTCTGAAACTTATCACTTGGGCAGCGCCAGCAACGTCCAATGGCCCACGGCACTCCACTGCTTTTCAAAAGTGGCGCGCTCCTGCTTGAGCAATTTGCGTTGGGCGGCGTCATTCAGATAAACCACGCCTTCAACCGGATCAATTCCCACCACTACAACATAGTGTAGCGAGCTTTCTAATGATGACGGCTTCAACGCGGCGATCAGCGGGCGTCCTCTTTCCAAATGCTGTTTCAGGTCGTCCCAGGTTCCGGCGAAGGCAAACGTCTGAAAGCCGTTTTGCTGGAGATAATGTTCCAGGTCAGAAGCGCGAATGCCATGGTCCTTGCGCGAATAAAGCGCGCGCTGGACTTCCACCGCATCGGCGGCAGCGTCAACTTCTTTGGCTTGTTGCTTGCGCCAGTATTGCATCACCATGGCAATGCTGGCTGCGCCGCAGCCGTCTTTTTCCTGCTTGACAAAAGGAACGTCGAGCCACACACCGGGAGCTGCGGCAAAGACAAAGCCGCAGAGACACAGGATACAAATGAGTCTCTGCGGCATATTTCGTGCCATCAAGATAATTCTAGCGGACTGCCACAATAATCAGGATCAGCACCGCAACGCCAAGAATAATCAGGATCAAATCGCGCTGGCTGAGATTACCGGCGGCAAAATCAGCCTGGGCTTTGTCCGCCCGCGCCGCCAGTTGGGCCAGTTCCTGATCGTTCAGGGTTGAGACTGCTGTTTTTACCTGCTGCGTGTCCACCTTCGCCGACTTCAGGGCTTGTTCGGCTGTCGACGTTGACAACAGGCGTTGTATTGAATCGATGTTGTGCTGTCTTACCTGCGACGCTGCCGTTGCCGCTTTTTGCAGGTCCGCAGGGCTGACCACGTGGCTTTGTGCAAGCGCCTCCGTGGGAACAATGAAGAGTGCAACCAGAACGGTGGCTATTGCCATCCGCAGGGATTGCCGCAAATTAAATTGCATAAATTAATTTCCTCCACTGATGTTCCGGCCAGATAGAAAGTATACATGACCTTACTGCGAGCACTTTTACCGAAGTACAAGCACTCCTGGTCTCGTTGCAATGCGCGTTGTGCCTGCGCAACCTCTATATACCCGGGTGAATTGATCCGGTCACTAGCTTGGAACTGCAAAGCAAGGGAGCAGTTGCCTGCTCCCGCTTGAATACAAAGTCAGTTTGGAAGGCGTTTAGTTGGTGGACGCGGCCTTTGTCTCTGCTGTAGCTGATTCCGTTCCCAGTTGCAAAGAGATTTTCTTGCCCGCAAATCGCAGCGCCTTCAGCGCGCGCTCGCCCTTAGCGCCATTCAATACTTCCGCCTGGGTGTCTCTGGCTTTACTGTCAAGGAAAATTACTTGTGCCGGCGCGCTGGCCACCACTTTTCTGTCTTGGATGATGTTTACCTTCACCGTTGGCCCTGAGCCTTCCCACTTTGCGGTGTATTCGCCCGCAGGCAGCGTTGTGCCGTTCACTTGTGTGGCTGCGGAAATTTCAAAGCTGCTCTTATGGGAATCGCTGGTTGCAAAAGCGCTGGTGGAGAAAGCCAATACCAGTGTTGCAAATATGATCCGGGAAAATAACGTGGGTTTCATTTACCGCTCCTTTGATTCTTTCCCGCAGTTCGGCGGGAACCGGTTGAGGGCGGCCTTTTTGGATTAGCAAATGACTTTTCAATTCATTTCCTTATGACCTACAATCGTTCTCGTGGGTTAAGAAAACAGGCGCGCGGATGCGTGCCGATTTTCGGGGACTGTTCTCGCCTGGGGCCGCCAAAACCGTGGGCGCGAACATTCCCTGAACCCCGTTTCAAACTGCTAAGTTTCAAACTCTTGTCTGTCTTGATCTTCTCTTCTTACTTGCAAAGACGATGCCAATCAATCCAAAGTTCAACCAATTTGCCTTGGCACGCTTTTTTAGACGACAAGTCCATTGTCGCGTTAGCGTTCACTCGTCCCTCTTACTTACTCTTTACATTTTCTGAACAACTCGTCCCATGCAAAGTGTGCGGAAATGAATCGTCGCCGTGCGAAAACGAACAGTAGCAATGCATCGTGTGTGAAGTTTCGTAGTGGAAAGCGATTTACTGCTGAATATTTCTTGGAAGAAAATCCTGTGCGGGGGCGGAATGCGCGTTCAACATCGAAATATCGTCGACCATCATTACGGAGCGCCGGCAGACTTTGCCTATGCGGGCTTTGCGTGGTTTGAGAGATAGTCGGGAGTGGCAGCAAACGAATAAAGGACGTGAAGAAACAATTTTCGAATGTCTTCTGCGCTGTAAGACGACGAATACGGAATCCGACCGGCAAGCATTCTGTCGCGCAGCAATCCTTCCATCATTCCAATCAGCGCTGAGCGCATGCCTTCAATATGCAAATCAGAACGGAGCTGCCCCAGATCGCGCATTTCCTTGAGCAACCTGTCTGCTGTGTTTACCAGGCCAAGGAAGCCCTTGGTCATTAAGACCATGTGGCCTTCTTTGCGGATTCTGCGGCCCTCAAGCAAAAACAACTGTTTGAGCTGTTCATCTTCTTCCAGCTTGGAAAGAATCAACCCCACCAACGCCTGCAATTTCGAGCTGGGAGCAGGGATGTATTCCAGCGTGCCAAAAGCCTGCGCGATGTGGTTCCAGCCATCTTCAAATATCGCTTCCAGCAGGCCCTCTTTGCTGCCAAAGTGCTTGATGAGCTGCGACTCGCTGGTCTGGGCCATGCGTGCAATGGAAATTGTGCTGGTATTTTCAAAGCCGGATCCGGCAAACAAGGTTTTGGCGGCTTTCAATATGCGTTCGGCAGCGGGGCCCTTGGAAGTCAGCGGGTTAGGAATAGAAGCCACTTGCTCTCCTCTGGAAATCAGGCAGAGTCGCACAAGTAAGTAGTATCACCAGCAGTGATTCGATTCAAGAGGGTACAGCCTTAAATTATAGATATTAAAGAGTATTAACGGTACCGCGCTTCATGAATATACAGTTTACAAGTTCCAGCGGTAGTGCTACTACGGTTCCGGTTTGTCGGGCTCAGCAACGCCCCAGAAAGCTCATGCTCCAGGAAAGACGTATTCAAAGTTCCTGTCCGCTCTGCCGGCCGCAAGAACCTGCATCCTGCTGGCAGTTGTCCGTAGCAATTAGAATTGTGGGCTTGGAATGCCATGAAGAAGAATTTATTTCAGCTAGCGCTGTGTCTCGTCGTCTACTGCGGGGTCATGTCGGCGGCGCAAAAATCCGCACCCAATACCACAAAGCAAGCCAGGCCGGATGCTTGCACTGTGCTCACCAGCGCGGATATTCAGAAGGTACAAGGCAATCAGGTGCAGGAAACCAAGCCGAGCACGCAGCCTGCAGGCGGTTTACTCATGTCGCAATGCCTTTTTCGCACGGCCGATCCTAGCAAGTCAGTGAGTGTTGCCATAGCTTCGGCGGGATCGGTTTCTCCATGCGCGTTCTGGCAGAAACAGTTCCACTCCGCCAAGCCGGGATATGAAGAAAGAGAAAAAGAGAAGCCGACGGCCAAAAGCAAACCAGCCAGGGAAGAAGAGGAGTCCCCGCAGCCGCGCACCATTCAAGGCGTGGGAGAACAAGCCTATTGGGTCGGCAGCCCCTTGGTGGGCGCGCTCTATGTGTTAAGAGGCAACACTTTTTTGCGGATCAGCGTTGGCGGAGTACGTGAAGAGGCCGCGCGGATTGAAAAATCCGTAGCGCTGGCGCGGCTTGCCCTGAAGCGCCTGTAAGCCGGAAATATGTCCACTCGGCGCGGACCATTGATCATCAGCTTTATTCCCAACTGGTTAGCCGCCAGCCGACATTTTTTTCACAATTTTCTTTCCAGCCGATGAAATACCCTTGCGACGTGCTGATTACCACTTTCATGGAAAATTAAACCTTTTAATTTCAGTCCAATGAAACCGTAATCTCGCGCTTCTAAAACCATGTGTAACGGACGCAGTTGCTCTGAAACGGATGAAGCACTCAGAGCACTAAGCAACAGAAGGTTTTAAAAATGGGCTTTCGGGGGCGGGCAATTATTGTCCAGCCAGGAGGAGGATTTCCGCCATATGGAACTCTGTTACATGGTAAGCATGAGC
>DASXJO010000913.1:0-6010 GCA_036497385.1 Candidatus Angelobacter sp.
GCGGGCCACGGTGGATTCCGCGGACGACTTCGGCTTTATCGCCGAACAGTTGAACCGGGCCGCCGAGAATTCGTCGCGCGCGGTCTTCAACCAGGAAGCGCAAGAAAATCTGCAGAAGAGCGTGACCGAGTTCCTGACCATTGTGAGCCAGATCGCCCGGGGCGACCTGACGCTGCGCGGCCGCGTGAGCAATGACGCGCTGGGCAACGTAGTCGATTCCGTCAACTACATGCTTGATAATTTTGCCAAGGTGCTGGAACGAGTGCGCAAGGCTGCCATTGACGTGCAATCGAGTGCCAATGAGATCCTGATTGCGTCGGAAGAGATGTCCACCGGCGCCATCCAGCAGGACCAGGAAATTACCAACACTTCATCCGCCGTGGAACAGCTTACGGTCTCGATGAAGCAAGTATCGAATAATGCTGAAGCCAGTGCTGAAGCTGCACGCCGCGCTCTGGACGCTGCTGAGCAGGGTAACCGCTCTGTGCGAGACACGCTGGAAGGCATGCAGCGCATCCGGTCCTCAGTGCAGGCAACAGCCAAGCGTATCAAGGCGCTGGGTGATCGCTCGTTGGAAATTTCCGAGATAGTCAATGTGATTAATGACATTACGGAACAGACCAACCTGCTGGCCTTGAACGCCGCAATCGAAGCGGCACGCGCCGGTGAAGCAGGCCGTGGATTTGCGGTGGTTGCCGACGAAGTCCGCAAGCTGGCTGAACACTCACGCGCCGCGACGAAAGATATTGCTGCGCTAATTAAAGCCATCCAGGCTGAGACGAACGACGCCGTCATCGTGATGGAAGAAGGCACCAAGGAAGTGGAAATTGGCGCCAAGCTGGCTGATCAGGCCGGACGCGCGCTGGATGCAATTTCAACGGTTGTCCGCCAATCGGCTGAGCTGGTACAGGAAATCTCTCTGGCCTCCAAGCAGCAGGTGCGCGGCACTGAAGGCGTGGCCAACGCAATGCAGATTATTTCCAATATCACCCGTCAGACTTCACAGGGTGCCCGGCAGACTTCGCGCACGGTGGAACAGCTGGTGCATATGTCAGAACAACTCAATGAAGCCTTATCGCAATTCCGCGTTGCCAATGCCAATCCAAATCAAAATGCGAATGTGCTGCCGAGTGAAGCTCGTCCGGAACTGGTAAGCGCGGCAGCGGCAATGTCACGTCGTTAACTTCGTTTAGCTCCAAGCGTGAGGGATTGAGATGGCAGGCGTAGTGACCGTTAGCGAACACGAATTGAGCGAAATACGCGGATTGATAGAGACCCGCTCGGGAATCCATTTTGACCATTCGCGCGAACGCTTCTTCTCTACCCGTATTGTCGAGCACGTTGAATCCAGAAAGTTGACACACGGCACTGACCTGATTCGCCTGATCAAGAACTCCAACGTTGAATATGACTCTCTGTTGCAGCGGTTATTGACCCAGGAGACCTCGTTCTTCCGTTATCCATCGCTGTTTGAAGCGCTGGAGAAGAAAGTCCTGCCGGACCTGCACATGAAAAAATTCTGGGAGAGTCCGCGCTCGCTTCGCGTCTGGAGCGCAGGATGCGCTACCGGCGAGGAGGCCTACAGCATCGCGATGACCGTGGCTGATGCCATTGAGTTTGCCGACGCGTGGAACATCCACATCCTGGCGACGGACGTGAGCCGTGATGCTCTGGAACATGCTGACCACGGCTTGTATGATCCGCGCGATCTGGAAACCGTTACGCCGCGCCAGCGGGAGCAATATTTTTCCCGCGCCGGCGACCATTATCTAGTTCGTCCGCGCATTCGCAACCTGGTTACATTCGCGCCGATGAACCTTGCCCAAGTCGTCTATATGGGCAAGTTTGACTGCATCTTCTGCATGAACGTGCTGATTTATTTTTCTGAAGAGCGGCGGTCGCAGTTGATCCAGCGTTTTTATGAATACCTGGAGCCGGGTGGATATCTGTTTCTGGGCCATGCGGAGTCCATCAACCGGGCCGACGTAAAGTTTGAAACGCACATCTATCGCGATGCGCGAATTTACCAGAAACCGGCCAATCTGGCGCGGGCCGCCACAAGCCAGGAGAAAGCTTGAACGGACAAGGGGCAGAATTCGTGGAGATCTTCCTACAGGAAGCGTCAGAGCGCCTGCAGTTTTTGCGGGAATACTCGGGCATCCTGCAGGACGCGTATCCACGCCAGGAAGATGTGGAGCGCCTGCACATTGCGGCGCACACCCTTGCCGGGACCTCTGCTTCTTATGGTTTTCCGCTCTTTGCTGAAATTTCGGGCAAGCTCGCCCACATCTTTCAGTATGCGCTGAATGCCAGTATCGCCGCCGATGCGGCTGGGCCGCTGGTTGAGTTTATCTCTGAGGCCGTGGCACTGCTTGAGTCCGACCTGATCATGATCAGCACGAATGGGCTGGAGTCCGGCGAGGATATCGGCGCATTCAAGCAGCGTTATCCGTTTGCGTTCCAGACCTCGGCCGCACTGCAGCAGGATGAACGACCTCAAGCAGCATCCACAGGAAGCGTGCCCGCAGCGGTTGCGGACCGGTCTGACTCGATTCTGGAAACGGCGCCGCCGGTTGCAGAAATTGCTTTCGTGCCCTTGCCGCCGGACAGCGAAGTTCCTGCAGAAGTGCTGGAGTTCTTTGTACCGGAAGCGGAAGAGCATTTACAGGTTGTGACGCACTGCCTGCTCTCGCTGGAAACAAATCCCAGCTCCGAGCAGATTCATCGGCTGCTGCGCGCCATGCACACTGTGAAGGGCTCGGCAGCGCAGGTGGGCCTCCACCGGATATCGCACGTGGCGCACCGCGCGGAAGATTTAATAGGACGGTTGCGCGAAGGCGAACTGCGCCCGAGCGCCGAAATTATTGACATCTGCCTTGACGCGGTGGATACGCTCAAAAAATTCCTGTATCACCAGTGGACCGACGAAGCTGCCATGCAGGGTTCTGTTCATGGATTGTTCTCGCGTATCGCTCGACTGGTGCCTCCGGAAAAAGAAGAAATTACCAGCCCAGCCGCGTTAGTGGGCAATGTTCCTGCTCCGGCAGTTGTTCAGTCATTAGGAACAGCACCCGCCGGCTACTTGCAAGAAATCCATCTTTCAGACGACGAACCGGCCCCAGTGACTGTGGCTACACCGCCCGTTGAGGTCCAAGCTGCAGCGGCGGCCCCGGCACCCCACGTAGCGGCCGAAATTAAGAAGCCGGAAGGAATCGAGAAGTTCGCCGACGAAGATTTAATGCGTAAAGAGCCGGCGTCCATGCCGCAGTCCAAGTCCGTGCGCATTGCCTTGGAACGCTTGGACCGCATGATGAACGCCGTGGGCGAGTTGGTGATCAACCGCACGCGCATGCTGGGCCGCGTGGCGGAACTGGAACGCCTGGCCGATGTGCTGAATTTCTCCAAGGCGCGCATGCAGGACAAGGTCTCAGAATTCCAGGAGAAGCACGAGTTCAGCCGCATACACGCGGCGCCAACGCCAAGGCCGTCTGAGGATTTTCCGCTCCGCAGCGGCTATTCCAGTTACTCACATAGCTTTGATCATTCTCTGGCCGAGTTCAGCGAGTTGGAGATGGACCGCTATGACGATTTCAATATCCTCTCGCGTTCGCTGACAGAAATTTCCGCTGATATCACAGAGGTGCTGACGCAGTTGGACGGTTTCGTTCGCCGCGTGGATGGCGACATTGACGAGTTCACCAAGCTGGCGCACCGCTTGCAGGATGAAATTACGCAGGCGCGCATGGTGCCGATCGGCAACCTGTACACGCGTATCTCACGCACTGTGCGTGACGCGGCAAAGGCCGTGAACAAGAAAGTGGAGCTCACGCTTGCAGGCGCTGAGACGGAGCTGGACAACAACATCATCCAGCAGATTTCTGATCCGCTAATCCACCTTGTGCGTAATGCGGTGGCGCACGGCCTGGAGCGCGACGAAGAACGCTACGAGCAAGGCAAGAGCGATTCAGGAAACGTCGCCGTGCGTGCATACCATCGCGGCAACCACATTTATATAGAGGTAGAGGACGACGGCCGAGGCATCGATTACGAAAAAGTCCGGAAGACTGCTGTGGACCACGGCATGCTTTCCGCTGAAAGCGCTGCGGAGTTGGGCGAACGCGACTTGCTCGATCTGCTGTTCCAGCCGGGATTTTCCACCGCTCCGCGGAAGACCGAGTTGGCGGGCCGCGGCGTTGGCCTGGATGTGGTGAAGTCGAACCTCGCGCTGCTCAACGGCGAGATTGAGGTTGAAACACAAAAGGGCCTGGGCACTCGCTTCACGCTCAAGGTCCCGCTCACGCTCATCATTTCTCAAGCGCTGTTTGTGCGCTGCGGCACTTCGATGTTTGCTCTGCCACTGTCATTTGTGGAAGAGATTAGGCGGCTCAGAATCAACGAAATTGAAGAAGTTGGCGGCAAGCTGCTTACGAAAGTTCGCGATGTGGTTACGGAGATCGTGCGGCTGGATAGCGTGCTGGGACTTGAGCCAATTCAACCGATCAACGGCTACTTCCGCATGGTGATTGCAAATGTTGCGGGACGGCAAGTGGGAATCGTGGTGGAAGATGTTGTCCGCAAAGACGAAATCGTTATTAAGAGCCTGGGCGAGTTCCTGCGCAACTTGAAGATGTTTCCCGGCGCAACTATCGCTCCGGACGGCAGCCTGATTCTACTGATCGACGTGAACCGCCTGGTGGCGGGGGAGGCCATTGAGCACCGTCCATTGATGACCAGCGCAAATGCGGCGCGTGTTTTTGCCCCCGGTGCAGCAGCTGTGGCGCATGGCGCGATTCCGCAAGAAGCTATTGATTTTGTTCCGGAAGAAAAACTTGTGGTGCTGGTGGACGACTCCATCAGTGTACGCAAATTTGTTGGACGAATGCTGGAGAAGGCCGGCTATCGCGTGAAATTGGCGGCAGACGGACTGGAAGCATTGGAAATCGTTACGCAAACGCGTTGCGATCTTGTAGTAACCGATCTGGAAATGCCGCGCACGAACGGCTATGAACTTTTATCGCATTTGCGGCAGGATCCACAGAGTCGCAACATTCCCGTGATGGTGGTTACGTCACGTGCCGGGGCTAAGCATAGGGATCGAGCAATGAAGGAGGGCGCAATGGCATTCCTGACCAAACCGGTCCAGGAAGACCAGTTCATAGCGGCGGTGGCCAAGCTGATCGGCTCGCCAGCAGGACAAGCGCTGGAGAAGGTGGCTGCAGGATAGTAAGGAAATTTGTAACAGATGACGCTAAGCAAGAAAACTCGGGTGTTGATAGTGGACGACTCGGCGTTCATGCGCAAGGTGCTGCAAGGCATCATTGCGTCTGATCCGCAGCTTGAGGTGTGTGGCGAGGCACGTGACGGTCGAGACGCAGTAACTCAGACCGAGACGCTGAAACCGGACGTTATCAGCATGGACATCAACATGCCGCACGTGGATGGTCTTCAGGCGACCGAGATCATCATGTCCAGCAACCCGCGGCCTATTTTGATTGTGAGTTCGGAATCGCGTGAAGGCGCGGACGTTACTCTGAAAGCGCTGGAATTGGGCGCGATCGATTTCGTTCCCAAGCCCAGCGGGGGCGTTGATCTGGATATGAGTTCGGTGAAGGAAGAGTTGTGCCGCAAACTCAAGATGGCGGCGAAAGTCCGTGTAGTCCGTACGGCAACGCGGTCTAAATTGCAGCATGAGATAGCTTCGTCATTACCGCGATCTGAGCCTGCTTCAAAGAATGGTGACAACGGTCTGCAGGAAGTCCGCGCTGCGGTAAATGCAGCGGCCAAGAGCGCGGGAAAGTTCCCGATCATTGTGTTGGCATCGTCCACTGGCGGACCGGCCACGCTGATGAAGCTCATACCGTACTTTCCCAAGGATTTTCCGGGAGCAGTGGTCCTGGTGCAACATATGCCGGGAAACTTTACCGCCCAGTTCAGCAGTCAGCTGGCGGAGGTCTCACAGATCAAGGTGAAAGAGGCTGAAGCTGGCGAAATCATTGTTCCGGGCCAGCTT
>DASXJO010000914.1:0-2477 GCA_036497385.1 Candidatus Angelobacter sp.
TCAGCTTGGCCACCCAGGCATCCGTTTTCCCGCCAAAGGTCCCCTGGAACGCTCCAGGGGTGGGCTTAAACGTGTCATCGCCAAAGGTGTTTCCATTGGTGCTTCCAGCAATATAAATGTTGTCCGCGGCATCAAGCGCCAGTGGGACATTGTCAAAGAAAACTGAGCCGGGAACAAACGCGGTAAAAATCATGCTCGAACCGGTAAAGTCCAGCTTGGTCACGAATGCTGATACACACATGGGATTTGCAGGGCCGTTTTCGCCCGGGAACGACCCCGAGCACGTCCAGCCTGCCACAACGGCGCGATTGGACGAATCAACGGCAATCCCCGTCGCTCCATCGTCCTCATCACCCCCGCCGGTGAGATAGCTGGCATAACGCAGCACCGGATCAATAACCACGGCGGCCCTGTGATCGTAATTCCCCAGCCGGAAGCCCACTTCGTCCTTGCTGTTGATCAGGTAGTTGCCGTCGACCGCGACCAGTTTCGTTCCTTTGCGCTGATAGATCCTGGGTTTCTGCTGAATCACATCTCCAGCCCCGGTTTTCAGTACCAGGTTGCCTTTCCCGTCAATGCGCATATTTTCCGCGCTGGAAATGCCAAGTTTGATCTGTCCAGGATCAGAGCCCGGCGAAACCACTAGGTCATATTCCAGATCACGATTCGTACCGTAGAACACAAGATCTATTCCCCGATAGAGACTGCCATAACGCACGCGAGAATAAACGGGAATCTTCGTCCGCCACTGCTCCGGTTTTCCGGTGAAATAATTGACCGTGCCCTGCTGCCGGGCTTCGCCTGTAACGCGCGGATTCGCATTGGCTCCCACAAACTTCATGCGCAGCACCGCCGGTGCGGATTCATTCGCCTGAAGCGATTTCTCTTTTCCGCCTTGATTTAACGGATGCGGGCGTGTCCGCCGTCCCACCGCCAGTACCGCCTCGCCATTCGTAAGCCAGAGCGTGTGATGGCCGGCATGAGAGAGAAAATTCACCCTCGGATCGGTCTGCCCCAGGTTGGGCTCAAAAGCTAGTGGCAGATTACCGTACCCAGCCTCAACGCGCAGTCTGTCTCCTTGTTGTGCTTCTCCAGAATTCGAAATGTTCGATACCAGCGGAAGGATTGTTTCGTTCTGCGGTTGAGTTTCAGCCAACGGCCTTTGCTGCTTGGACAGATGCCGGTGTGTGATCAGGATTGTAAGGAGAGAAAAGAGGATCGCCAGAGCGAGGAACAAATAAAGCTTACTGTGACGGAACATAGGAGGACCCCGAAAGCATTGCGACCCTCAGCGCTGTAAGAACTCCCCTGTATTCCTACCCGGCGCTTCTTCCAGCTCCGGGATTGCTGCTCACCAGAAAAGATGCTGGGCTACCCTGTGGTGATGGCTTGATTTTAGGATTGGCCTCTAAAAACTTGCTTAGAATGCGGTAAAAATGAGCACTCTGAGTCTGTCACTTCAATCAGTTGTGAGAACACAACTTCTATATTCTTCGAGATACTTTTGTGCGCGAGAGTTTTTCAGCACGTTGCTGGGGGAAGGTCAATTTGTAGAACGCTGCTCCTCGCGGAATGCGGGCGATTGCAAGCGCGTATCACTCCGCAGTTGCATATCGCAGCACAGCAACGCGCGCTTCAGCGCAGGCCGTGCAGAATCGCTTGTGGCGATGAAAAGCTTCGTCGGCATCACGATGCTTTTCACCCAGAGCTTCTATTTGCTTCATCTCGCCATCGTTTTTTTTTGCTCTGGAAAAAAACTCGAGCAGCCGTGCCTTGAACAATTCATCTGCCTGGCAGGCTTTTTTGAAAAGTTCCCCGCCGCGCACGCATAACTGTTGAGACATGGCCGTGATTTTCTCCCCGCTTGGGAATGAAGTCCAGAGGCTTTACAGGATTTTTACATCGCAGCCGTAGGGAATTTACCGTGCGCAAATGGCGGCTGGCCGATCTCAGGCAACAAACTTATAGCCCAGCCCGGGGACAGTGACGATCATCGCGGGCTGCTTAGGATCCTTTTCCAGCTTCTGCCGCAGACTGCCGACGTGTACGTCCACGGTGCGTGTGAATGTTTCTTCGCTGTAGCCCCACACTTCTTTGAGCAAGACTTCGCGCGACAAAGTGGTTCCTGGATTTTGCGCAAAGTAGCGCAGCAGCCGAAACTCCCGCGCGGAAAGCGGTAGCACCTTGCCTTCGCGTGAAACCGTTGTGCCTTTCAGATCAATTCGCACCGGGCCAAACTGCAATACATCTGCTTCTTTCGGATGCACCGCGCCACGCCGGATCTGCGCCTCAATCCGCGCCAGCAGCTCCAGCACTTCAAAAGGCTTGGTTACATAATCGTCTGCCCCGATTTTCAGTCCCAGGACTTTATCCACCAACTGGCCTCGGGCAGTCAGCATAATAATCGGCGTTGCGATTCCAGCTTTTCTGATATCCCGGCAAACGTCATTGCCATTTTTCTTCGGCAGCATCACATC
>DASXJO010000915.1:0-3861 GCA_036497385.1 Candidatus Angelobacter sp.
GGTGGCCGCCATCCAGTAAAACCGGTTCGGATGGGTGCGCGTAGGAGCCGGAGAAAACCAGCGGTCAGAAGTGGCGAAATTCGATGCGATGAAATAGTAGAAAGGCAAATCGCTGTCGTCGTAGAAACCCATGGCGCGTTTGCCGGTAAAGTCTGTAAAGTTCGGCACGCCATTTACAAATTCGTCGTGAGCAAACTTTCCTTCAATGAAAGCATTTCCGTCCATGGTGAAAACGCCGCTTCCGGTATGGAACAAGTTCCATATGCGGTGGGTCTCATTCCAGGAGGGCGTCAGGTTCTCTGAACATGCGCTTTGCATGTGGAAAGCTTTAATGGGCGGTCCTGCCTTTCCGGTATTGGGGTCGTAGCTGGGTGTTGAAACATTCGTCGGAGTCTTGTCCGTACCAGAAGTCCACGTATCCACGTCCTGGGGGAGTGGAGGAGTCTGTTTTGCCCGATAAACATTCAACTGACCGAAGTAGGTATCAAAGGAACGGTTCTCCTGCATGAAAAGCACAACGTGGTTTATTGAATTCAAGCTCCCGGCCGGTGTAGGTGTGGGAGTAGGCGCGGAAGAGCCGCCGCCAAGCCCCTGGCAGGCGGACATCAATAAAGAGAGTGGGACTACACAGCACAAGGCTGCAACACGACGATGCGACATGGGGAAACTCCTGGGCCCGATGCTTCCGTCTAGACGCACGGAAGCCTTTAGTCTGAGATGTGATAGCTGCTGATCAAAGCAGGTTGCCCCAGCAATTCTGATTCAGCAGTTCCCCTTTAAAATCAGTCCATTTAGAGATATTGATTGCAGATGGCGACCGTTCCCTTAGCGCGGGATTAGACTGGTCTATTGATGTCGCTCGAACAGGAGACATGCATGAATACACTGCTCCAGGAGATCCGCTATGCTGCCCGGCAGCTGCGCAAGTCACCGAGTTTTGCTGCGCTCGCGGTAATGACTTTGGCCCTTGGAATCGGCGCAAATACTGCCATGTTCACCGTGGTTCAGAGCGTTTTGCTGAGCCCGTTGCCTTATTCCAACTCTGAGCGGCTGGTTTACATCGGGCCTGCAGATTCACCGGGTTTCGGCGCCACCTCCTGGGTGACCTACAACGATGTGCGCGATCAGGCGCAAAAGATCGCGCCTGTGTCTCTGTTTTCGGAAGATGTCGGCGTGGTTCAGGGAAAAGAAGGTTCCATGAGCGTGGTTACTCCCGGAGTAACGCCAAATATTTTCAAGCTACTTGGCGTCAAACCTCTGCTGGGAGGAACCTTCACCGAAGAGGAAGGCCAAACCGGCGGACCGCAGGTAGTCCTGCTATCGGAAGGGCTATGGAGGCAGGCATTTAACGGTGATCCAGGAATCGCCGGCAAGACGATCCGTGTGAATGGCAAGCCCAGAACAGTCGTTGGTGTGATGCCCTCAAGTTTTCGCTTTCCTGAAACAATGGGCCCGGATTTGAGAAAAGGATTGTGGTTGCCCATTCAGCCCACAACAGAGATGCAGCGCGACCGCGCCAGCCATTTTTTTTATATCGTTGCCGGACTGAAGCCGGGAGCTACCGTTGCACAAGAGCAATCTGAGCTGGCAGCCATTGCGCAACGTATCCATCAAATCGATCCCCAGAAGGGAAAAGACATTGCGTTCCGGATTGCAAGCTATCATGACATGCTTACTGGGCAGGTGCGCGGCGTGTTTCTGGCACTACTCATTGCTTTGGGGCTGGTTCTGCTGATTGCCTGCGTCAATGTAGCCAATTTGCTGATTGCCCGTTGCCTGGGCAGGCAGCAGGAATTTGCGGTCCGCTCCGCGCTGGGTGCGGGACAGTTCCGGCTGGTACGCCAGATGTTTGTGGAAGGCGCTTTGCTCAGCTTTTTAGGTTGTCTTGTTGGTTTTGGGCTCGCATGGCTTGCTGTTCAGGCAGTGCACAAGCTCCCCCCAGACACCATTCCGCGCAGCGAAGACATTGCCGTGCATTGGCCGGTAGTGCTCGCTCTTGCCGCCATTGCAACTTTGACCACGCTTCTCTCCTCGTTTCTTCCAGCTTTATTTGCCGCCAGGACTGATCCTCAACCCGCTTTGCAGAGCGCGTCACGCGGCATCGGTTCGCGTTCACCTGGAGCTCGCGTTAGTAGCGCACTTGTCGCGCTGGAGGTTGCAGTCTCGGCCATTTTGCTAATCGCGACGGGCTTACTCTTTCACACATTGTGGAACCTTCAGCACGCACGGCTTGGTTTTGATGTTACTCGCGTGACTTCTTTTACCGCGATGCCTGCCGATGCTGCCGGATTCGCCAATATGTCTGTTGCGGCGAGCAGCGAAAAGGCCCCCACCTCCGTGGCGACTTTGTATTACCAACCGGCGCTGGCCCGCATCCGGCAGCTCCCGGGTGTACAGGATGCGGCTTTGATGACTGCGCCTCCTCTCTCGGGAATCGATATGAATACCAGCTTCGCAATTGTGGGCAGACCCGACGATCCCAGCAAAACTCCACAATCGCGAATTTCTGCTGCCAGTTCTGGATATGACCGGCTTATGAGTACACCCGTCGTGCGTGGGCGCATGATCAGCCAGAGCGACGGTCCCGGCTCGCCAAACGTAGTTGCGATTAATGAGACTCTGGCCCACAAGTATTTCGCCGGCGAAGATCCAATCGGAAAACAGATTGACTTAGGGGGAAAAGACACGGGCATGACCAGCCCGTTTACCATTGTCGGAGTGCTGGGAGATCAAGTGGATGATCGCGTGAGCCAGCCTGCACAACCGCTCATCCTGGTTCCTTACCAGCAGGTGCCCTCAACTTCACTTTATTACCAGATACTCATAAAAACCGTTGTGTTCTTTATGGTAAAAACGCGCGGCGATATTGCCGTTGCGCCGGCAGTGCGCGACGTCTTTCGCCAGACTGCTCCGGATTTTGCCCTGGACAACTTTCAAACCATGCAGCAGGTGGTTGACCAAAGCAACTTCAGCCAGCGTCTTGGTCTTTATCTGACCGGGGCCTTTGCCGGAATGGCTGTACTGATGGTAATGGCGGGACTCTATGGAGTGCTGGCGCAGTTGGTGAGTTACCGGAGACGCGAAATCGGCGTTCGTCTGGCGCTAGGCTCCACTCGTGAAAAAATCCTTGCGATGTTCTTGAAACAAGGTTTGGCGCTTGTATTGGCCGGCCTGGTGCTGGGCCTGTTATGTACATTATTGGGAGGGAGGTTGGTTAAATCGTTCCTTTATCAAGTGCAGCCTGTGGATGGCTGGACATATGCAGGCGCAGCTATTCTTTTGCTTGTGGTAGGTTCGTTGGCGGCAGTGATTCCAGCACGGCGGGCCGCAGCGGTTGAACCGATTGAAGCTCTCAGGGACGAATAACTCCGCTATTTTCCCGGCAAGGATGTTGTGCTTTGGAATCGAGGTGGTACTCTATCCAGTCCAAAGGAGGCCGCCATGCTTTCCATCAGCCGATTGAGCGCTTTTAGGATTACCACGTTTTCAGTGTTGCTTCTTGCTCTCATGGGAGTGCGTGCTTCAGCGCAGAACTCGCCGCTCGATCAGCAGGTTAGCTCCGTGCTCCCCGAAGCGCAGACTTTGTATCTCGACCTGCACCAGCACCCTGAACTTTCGTCTCATGAGACGCGGACGGCGTCCGAGCTGGCCAATCGCTTGCGCACTCTGGGCTATGAAGTCACGGAGCATGTGGGTGGGACAGGCGTCGTCGCAATCCTAAAAAATGGCCCTGGCCCAACCGTGATGTTGCGTACCGAGCTTGACGCCTTGCCGGTTGAAGAAAAAACCGGGCTGCCGTATGCCAGCAAAGTTCGCACAAAAGATGACAGCGGACGCGACGTAGGCGTGATGCATGCCTGC
>DASXJO010000916.1:0-2780 GCA_036497385.1 Candidatus Angelobacter sp.
CTTTGATCGCACGCTGGATGATGCGGTCAATATGGGCGGCATTGGACTGGTCATAGGCCACGAGCTTACGCATGGCTTTGACGATCAGGGCCGCAAGTTCGATCCTAAAGGCAATCTCCGGGACTGGTGGACCGCTGAAGATGGTAAGGAGTTTGAACAACGCGCAAGCTGCGTGGCCGATGAGTACAGTTCATTCACCGCAGTGGACGACCTCAAACTGAATGGCCGGCTGACTCTCGGTGAAAATACCGCGGACAACGGAGGCGCGCGCATCGCTCTTTTGGCGCTGCATGACATGATGGCGCAGGCAAAGCAGGATCCTGACAAGAAGATTGATGGCTACACGCCTGACCAACGCTTCTTCCTGGGCTTTGGCCGCGTATGGTGCCAGAACACGACTCCGGAGATGTCTCGCATGCTGGTCCGTGTGGACCCGCATTCCCCGGGCAAGTGGCGCGTGAACGGCGTAGTGCGCAACATGCCGGAATTTCAGAAAGCTTTCGGCTGCAAGCCGGGCCAACCTATGGCGCCGCCAAATGCATGCAGGGTCTGGTAATTCTCAACCGGAATAGCTGCGCAGCCGCTGTATGCAGGTCATTGCATTTGTCGAATGGTCCTGCCATCCAGCGGCTGCACTGGCCTTACATTATTTGAGTAATATTTTTTGAAAGTCCCCACTTGCTCGGCTGATAGCTCCGTCGGCGATTTCAAGATATACCAGGTTACGATTTCCGTACACGGCGGAGTCGTAAGCGACCCCATGTATGTGTAATAGCCGTGGTTCTTTGGCAAGAGCTCGGTGGTATCGATATTCACATTTGGAATTTTTTCAGGCTCATGGCTAACCTCTTTGGGAATGTGCTGCCATAGTGTGTCGATAAGCGAGTTGGCCGCACCGGCTTTTAGAAGTACGGCGACTACAGCCAACCGCATGTAAACGCCTTCACCTCGCAAATGCACCAGATGCACCACCATATCCTGGGAATGCCCTTGCAACTCCTCCTCGCTGGGCTGATGAAAATGGAATTGCGTGAGCTTGTATTCTTCACCGCCGATTGTGACCGTGTTGGCTGAAGCCTCGCTTTCCGGGAAATCAACCTGGATCGTGTGCCCATTGTTTTCTATAAACAAGGGTGAGGATCGATAGTGAAATTCGATCTCCGGCAATTTGGCACTCTGCGAAGTTGTTATATCAACAGGAGACTGGTCTTTCCGACCGCAATCGGGATAGGCTTCCGCCCAGTGTTGCGGTCCAAGGGCGCCGCTGTAGCTCCATTTGGGATGTTCAGGTTTGTCGTGGTCCTGTTGCGTCGGGGGACTGGAAGCCTCGGCAGCTTGTGTGGATTGCAAACCCGAGTTCTTGATTGGTACGGCAAGAAGCAGTAAAAGCAACAGCGCTGCTGAATACGTGAGAAGTTTATTCATCTTGATCTCCTCGCCTATCGTCGTCCTCCCGAGGTTTCGGGGATGCTGTTAAAACAACCTGATTAGGCTATTCATTATTTTTCCCGTTGAAGCTTTGCTGATGTCCTGCAAGAGTACCTACCATCCTGCGTGATCACAAGTGCATGGTTTTGCTTTTGTGGCAAAGACCGTCCAGAATACAGAGGATGGACAGAACCATCGTGACCCAACCTGTAACCGAAGTACCGGCAGAATCCAGCCAGACTGCCCATAAAGCCGAGTATTCCGAAAGGATGCGCGAACGGCAAACCGCGGCTGCACAGCTTCAGCACAATCATCTGTGGCTCGGCAACGCGCGAATCGTCGTTTTTGTCGTGATCTTGGTCCAGTGCTGGATCACCGGCAAGACTGGCTCTCCATCACTTTATTGGCTTCTAGTACCCATTGCTGTATTTGTGGCCCTCGTCGTCTCACACCGGCGCGTAGTGACGGCGCTCAATATGACCAAGCGCGCTGTTTCCGTTTATAGCCGTGGGCTTGCACGGATAGAAGATCGCTGGGCCGGAAGCGGTGAAACGGGTGAAGAATTTAAAGACCCGCTGCATTTATATGCGGAAGACCTGGACATTCTTGGCGAAGGCAGCCTGTTCCAGTTGCTCTCCACCGCACGCACCAACATGGGCAAGCAGTGCCTCGCCCGCTGGCTCCTGAATTATGCCGATGTTCAGCAAATCCGGGAACGTCAGGCCGCAGTCAGCGAACTGAAGTCGCGGCTCGATTTTCGGGAAGACCTTGCCGTCAGCGGTGAAAGCGAGCGCATTGCCGCCAAGCCTGAGGCGCTGATTGCCTGGGCCCGCGAAGAAAGCGGCTTAAAGGATGGCCGCTGGTGGGCCGCAGGTCTGGCCGTTTTCAGCATCGCTGCGCTGGTCTTTGGGTTCATGGTAATGTGGACGCCTTTCATTGTTTTTTTACTGATCAATGGGGTTATCACGTCCCGCGCCCGCCATCGTCTGGAGAAGATTTTTGCCGGAGTGGGGGACACTCACAAAGATCTTGATTCACTAGCGCTTCTTCTCCAGCGCATTGAAGTTGAAAAGTTTGATTCTCCTATGCTCCAGCAACTTCAGGCGCGGCTTCTCACCCACGGCCAGCCTCCCTCAGCTTGCATTGCCCAGCTCGACACGCTGGCTGACCTGGATGACTCGCGTCACAACTGGTTTGTGCGCATCTTCGACATCCCGCTGCTTTACTCGATGCAAATTGCTTTTGCGCTGGAGCGCTGGCGTCGCACGTACGGCTGCGGCATAAAAGCATGGCTGGAAGTGGTTGGAGAAATCGAAGCGCTCTCATCGATAGCAGCTTACGCTTACGAGCAT
>DASXJO010000917.1:0-7454 GCA_036497385.1 Candidatus Angelobacter sp.
GCGCAAACCTCCCGTAAGATTCGCGTTTTTCGCGTTCATTCGCGGCTAAAACTGGCCTTTGGTTTATCAGCGCTTATCTGCGGAAATCTGCGGCAAAAATTCTTACCGGAACAGGTTCTTCAAAATAAAGATCGCGTTCGCCGGACGCTCCGCCAGGCGTCGCATCAGGTAGGGATACCACTCCGTTCCGAATGGAATATAAACGCGGCAGCGCCAGCCTTCTTTCACCAGCTTCTGCTGCAAGTCGCGACGCACACCGTAAAGCATCTGAAATTCAAACGTTGACGCAGCAATCTTTTCTTTCTGCGCGAACTCAATGGTCGCCCGGATCATGTTCTCATCGTGGGTGGCAATCCCGTGATATACGCCGCTCTTCAGCAGCATCTTCATCAGCTTCACGTAGTTCGCGTCCACGTCAGTCTTCTTCCGGAAGGCGACCTCCGGCGGCTCTTTGTAAGCGCCCTTGCACAGGCGAATCCGTATGCGCTGCGCCAGCAGCTCTTCAACATCTTTTTCACTGCGGAAAAGATAAGACTGGATCACCGCGCCCACGTGTCCGCCATTTTCCGGCTGGCCATGCAGCTTATGGACAAAATCCAGCGTCCGCTGCGTGTACGGCGAGCCCTCCATGTCAATGCGGACAAAATTGTTGATCCGCGCCGCGTGCTGCACCACGCCGGACGCGATCTCATACGCCATCGCCTCATCCACGTCCAGCCCCATGTGCGTCAGCTTTAGGCTCACGTTGGCGTTCAATCCCAGCGCGCTCATCTGGTCCAGCATCTGGTGGTAAAGCTGCGCGCTGTGCCGCGCTTCGTCGGCATTGGTAACGTTCTCGCCCAGATTGTCCACGCTCACGCCCAGGCCAAGTTTGTTCATGGCCTGCGTGGCGGCAAGCGCGTCCTCAATAGTGGTCCCGGCCACAAATCGTCGTGAGAGCCTCTGGCCAATCCACGTCTTCTCCGCCGCCGAGCGCAGAGACTTGCTTTCTGACAGGGAAATAAACGCGGCCCTTAACAACTGCGCTCCTGAATGTTCTGAAATGAGGGCATAGAAAGGAACTTACTCTTTTAACATACCTGCTGGATTCAGAGAAATGGCGGGATTTGGTAATTGAGTAATTTAGCAATTGGGTAATTGACGCGCCCTTAAGCATGCTGGCAATTACTAAATTACCATTTACCCAATTACTCAATCTGCTCACCTTCCATGTTCTTCCAGAAACTTCTCCGCTTCAATCGCGGCAGCGCAGCCTGAGCCCGCAGCGGTAATCGCCTGCCGATAGCGCCGGTCCTGCACGTCACCGCAGGCAAAGACGCCAGGAACGCGCGTCATTACAAAGTCGCGGGTCTTGAGATAGCCGTCATCATCCATTTCGAGCTGGCCGGTAAACATTTTGGCGTTCGGCTCATGGCCAATGCCCAGAAACATGGCGCTGGTGGGGAAGTCCCAGACCTTGCCGGACTTCAGGTTTTTCAGCTTGAGCGCGACGACTTCTTTTTGGCTCGGATCGAGCACGTCTTCGACCATGGTGTCGGTAAGGAACTCAATCTTCTCGTGCTTGCGCGCGCGGTCCAGCATGATCTTGGAAGCGCGGAAATGCTCACGTCGATGGATGATCGTGACCTTGGTGGCAAAGCGGCTGAGGAACAAAGCTTCTTCCATGGCGGAATCTCCGCCGCCAATCACCGTGATCGGCTTGCCTTTGAAGAAGAAGCCGTCGCAGGTGGCGCATGAAGACACGCCATGGCCGATCAGTTTCTGTTCATTCGGCAACCCCAGCCAGCGCGCGGAGGCTCCGCTAGCGATGATGAGCGTGCGCGTTGCCACCGTCTTGCCGCCGCCGAAATCCAGCTTGAAAGGCCTCTCCGTTAAATCAGCCTTTGCCAAATGCCCGCGCATGTATTCTGCGCCAAAGCGCGCCGCCTGCTTGCGCATGTTCTCAATCAGCTCCGGCCCCTGGATGCCTTCAGGGAAGCCGGGAAAGTTTTCCACCAGCGTGGTAAGAGAGAGCTGGCCGCCTGGTTCGTGGCCTTCAATCACCAGCGGGTTCAGGTTGGCGCGTGCCGCATAGATTGCTGCCGTAAGGCCGGCGCAACCGGTGCCCAGAACCACTGTATCGCGAACGGAATTTTCCATGGCATACATTAGATTCATGACCTTCGATTTAGTTTCAATGCTTTGCCGCAGCCGGTTTCCGCCTGGGGGGCGGCGCTGCCGTCTTGGCATCGGAATTAAGCCACGCGAGATCTGAGCGGAACGCTGTCCGCAATCCCAGCGCCGCGCGGTATCGCGCCATGATTTCCGACGCCTGATGAAACACCGGTTCGTAAGCGCTCTGGTCAACATCCTCGCAGCGTGTAAGCACCGCGGAACTCTTGTTGAGCCGCTCCACTCTCACGCGTGAAGTTGGCGTATCCACCAGCAATAGAGAAAGGGGATTGGCCGCTTTGGCAGACATGCGGTCTTCCATCACTACCTGAAGAAAATCTTTAGGGTCCCGGGGCCGCAGCACCAGGATCTCAACTGTGTTGGTCGCGTCAGTGCTCATGGAGTACTGCGCCGTTAGCAACGGCGACTCCGCCGCAAAGTCCCTGCGCAGCCGGACATATTTTGCGTCGGGAGCGTCTTTCAGAGAAGTGCGTCCACGGGAAAGCTCAAAATCCGTGCTGAACGCGGGCTTTGGCTGCACCGCTGCTAGCGCGCTTTTTATGATTGCTTCCTCGTCCTTCCCCGGCGTACAGACGTTCAGGTAATTCACCTTCACCTGCGGCTTGCCTTCGGGCGAAGGCGCAGTGGGCTGAGGGCTGGGAGATGGCGCGGGCGGTTGCTGGTCCTGGCCCATGGCCGCCGCCAGCAAAAATAGGATTGTCAGGGCCTGTTTCAGCACGGTTCGGATTGTAGCATTTGCCGGTGAGCGCGATGGTTGCTGGCTGTGACCAGACAACCTGAAGGAGATATGAAACGAACGGTTTCGACTCCTCCTGACATCGCCCCACAGTTCCCGTTCGGATTCCAATTGCAGCAAAAGGCTAACATTTGAGTTTGCCCTGAGTCCAAGTGGCTGGAGCACACCTGCGCAGCGCTTATGAACGGGCCGTTGGGCCAAGCGGTGGCACGGTCCATGTTTCTACTCTTCGTTCAAAAATTCTTTGTTAGGCGGCCCAAAATGAAAAAGAATTATGCGCTGTTGTCGACCTTGATCATGTTGCTTGCACTTACGCAGATGTCGCGGGCGCAGGAGCTCTCCGAGATTCCTACTCCGCCCAACGGAAACAATGAAAAGGCGGAGGTTTCTCAATGGATTGGGCTGGTAAAGGTAACCATTTCTTATCACAGTCCCAGTCTGCATGGCGGCGGAGGAGCGGACCGCACCGGGCACATTTGGGGCGACGTGGTGCACTATGGCTTTGTTGACGAAGGTTTTGGGCCAACCAAGGCCGCGCCCTGGAGGGCGGGCGCCAATGAAACTACCACCATCTCGTTTTCTCACGATGTGAAGGTGGAGGGCAAAACGCTCAAAGCCGGAACCTACGGCCTGTTTTTGGACGTGGAGAAGGAAGGGCCGTGGCAGTGGATCTTCTCCACAAACAATGCGGGCTGGGGAAGTTTTCAATATGATCCAAAAGAGGATGTCCTGAGGGTCCCGGCGACGCCTGTGTCCGCGCCGCATACGGAATTTCTCACGTTTGGATTTGACGAGCGCAAGCCAGATTCGACTGCGGCGTTTCTCCAATGGGAAGACAAGAGAGTCTCATTCCGTATTGGCGTGCCTAATGTGAACGAACTATACGTGGCGCAGATGCGGCACAACCTGCTCTCATGGCCGGGATTCGATTACAAAAATTGGCAGAACGCGGCACAGTTTTGTGCCAGCAACAAAATCAATCTGGATGAAGCCCTGATCTGGGCGGACAAAGCTATTCAAGGTCCATTCCGCGGAGCAACCGTCGGAAATGAAGATTTTTCCACGGTACAGACCAAGGCAGAAGTGCTGCAGGCAATGGGCAAAACGGATGAGGCAGATAAGCTGATGGATAAGGCGTTCCAGCTTACTGGCGCCGACCTGCTGCCGGTCCATATTTACGCGGTGCGCCTGCTGGGCGCCGGCAGAACTGCAAAAGCTATTGAAGTCTTCAAGCTTAACCAGAAAAGACATCCTGAAGATAAATTCTGGTCTTATGTGGGACTGGCGCGGGCCTACACAGCCGCCGGCGATAAGGAAAAAGCAATAAAGAACTGGGAGACCGTGCTGCAAAACGTTCCGGAGAGCCGGAAAGCGCAGATCCCAACATACGAAGCTGCGCTCAAAAAACTCAAAGAAGCGAGTTAAGAGCAGATCGGGCAACATGGTTTTTGAGATTTGGGGATCACCCGTTCACGGTGATCCCCGATCCCCCTATTACCTGCGCTACTGCATCTCTTACTCGTAGGGTGCTCTGAAGCCCGGCGATGCTCATTTTTTCAGGTAAGAATCCACCCATCCGTTTACCGTCTTGTACCAGAGTTCGCTGTTTTGCGGCTTCAGTACCCAGTGGCCTTCGTCCGGAAAGTAAAGCATTTTTGAAGGAATATTCAGCCGCTGCAGCGTGGTAAAGAGCTGGAAGCCCTCGGAGATGTCCAGCCTGTAATCAAGCTGCCCATGGACAACCAGAGTCGGCGTCTTGAACTGTGCCGCAAAAAGATGTGGCGACCATTTGCGGTAGCCTTCGCGATTGTTCCACGGTGTGTCGCCAAACTCCCACTCCGGGAACCACAGCTCTTCCGTGGTGCCGTAAGCGCTTTCCGTGTTGAACATCCCGTCATGCGATACCAGGCACTTGAATCGATTGGTATGCCCAAGGATCCAGTCAATCATGTAACCGCCATAGCTGGCGCCCAGCGCGCACTCGCGGTTTTTGTCGATGAACGGGTAGGTTTTCTCCGCGTAATCAAGTCCGTTCATCAGGTCGATGTACGGCTTGCCGCCCCAATCTTTGTTCACGCCATCCACAAAAGCCTGCCCGTATCCTGTGGAGCCGCGAGGATTGATCATGATCACCACGTATCCATCGGCGGCAAAAAGCTCGGCATTCCAACGGAATGACCATTCGTCGCCCCACTGGCCTTGCGGGCCGCCATGGATAAGAAACTTGACCGGGTATTTGTTGTCTTTGTCGAATCGCGGCGGCTTTAATAAAAATCCCTGGACCTTGGTTCCACCTGCGCCGGCGAACCAGAAGGATTCAACCGGCTGCATTGCGACTTTCGCCAGTGTCGTATCGTTCAGGTGGCTGAGTTCCTCAGCCTTTTTGCTGTCGAGGTCCATCTTGTAAACTTCGTTGGGGGCTTGCACTGATAAGCGCGTGAATACCAGCGCTTTGCCATCGGCGGTGACGCTCAATTCATCGTTTGCGCCGCGCGTGATTTCCCGGATTGCATTGGAGCGTATGCCGGCAGCGGATACAGGTGCGTTTGCCGCGGCAATGTCAATCCGGTAGATCGGCGCTTCACCTTTATTCTCCGACGTGAAATAGACGTACTTCGAATCCGGCGACCACGCAATCGCTTCCACCCATTGATCAAAATTCTCCGTCAGGTTCCTGATCTCGCCGCCTTTGCGATCGTAAACAACCAGCCGGAATCGGTCACTTTCATAACCGGCCCGTTTTTGCATGCGCCATGCCAGCCACTTACCATCGGGTGAATAAAGCGGAGTGGAATCGCCGCCAGGGCTGGTGCTGAGCTTTTTGGGCTCGCCGCCAGTGATGGGCACCACAAAGATGTCATTGTTTGTGCTGGTCGCGCCTACCTCGTCCCAATTGCTGGTGTAAGCCAGTTCTTTCCCGTCCGGGGAAATTGCGTAGGGATCCTGGCCGCCCAGGCTGAACGGAGGAACGTCATGGTCGCCCGGCGTCAGGTCTTTTGCCACTCCGCCCTCCGCCGGGATAACAAAAAGATGGCTCCGTTTGCCCGCACTGTAGTGGTTCCAATGGCGGAACAGCAGATGCTCATAGACAGTAGCTTTCACTTTGGAATTCGCGCGTTCCTGGTCGCTGAATTTGTTGCAGGCGTCGTCCGCGCATCCCGGAAAAACTTCAGAGGCAAAAACAATGTTTTTGCCGTCGGGCGACCAGATAGCGCCATCGGCTTCCGTGGAGATATTCGTTATCTTCTTAGGCGTGCCGCTGGGCGTGTCTGACGCCGAATCAAAGCCGCTAACCCAAACCTGTGAGCCGCCTTCGGCTGAACTCACATAGAGATAGCTCTTGCCGTCGGGCGACCAGTGCCCACCACTCTCGCCCGCGGGCGTGCCGGGGAGTTGTCGCGCAGGGCCGCCCGCCATTGGGACCACCCAGAGATGCGAAGTCCGCTTATTCTCTTTCAGGTCCACATCCACGGCGGCAAACAGCACCCATTTGCCGTCTGGCGAAATAGTGGGGCCGCTAATGCGCTTCAAGGACATCATCTCCTCAAAGGTGAAAGGCTTTTTTGCCGTGGGCTGGGCGGAAAGCTGAACAAAAAAGCCGTCCATGAGTAAAATAGCCATGGCTGAAACGATCAAGAGCGTAAATCGGCGCATGCGGTCTCCTGAAAGAGCAAGTTAGTGTAAAACCTTTTTGTGGTTTCAGGCCAGCGTGCAATCATGCTTCTCTGGTAAGTTGGCGTTTCAGGCCGCTATTTTAAAAGGAAATGGAATGAATCTTCTTAACACTGCTCTGCGTATCCTCATATGTGGGTTTGTATTTGTCCCGGTGGCGTTGGTGGCGCAAACAAATTGCGATGAGGGAACAGGCCCCCTGAACCCTGCCCAGCCGCAAGGCATGACGCCACAACAAATTATCGAGAAATTTGGCGCCAAGGAAGAAATCTTCCGCGAGGCGCTTAACAATTATGTCTACACCCAGGACATCACGGTGCAGGAGCTGGATGGGAGCACGGTAAGCGGCGAATTTCGGCTGGTACAGGAAATCACGTATGACGATAAAGGCGGACGTATAGAGAACGTTACGTTCGCTCCGCAAAATACTTTGCGCCAGATGGGTCTAAGCCGTGAGGATTACGAGGATTTTCGCTACAAGATGGCATTTGTCCTTACCACCTCCGATCTTCCGCAGTACAACTTGCTTTACGTTGGGCAGCAACGCCAGGATGAAGTCGATACCTATGTTTTCGATATTGCTCCCAAGACGATCGTGAAAGGGCAGCGCTATTTCCAGGGACGCATCTGGGTGGACAATCATGACCTGCAGATTGTGAAGAGCTGCGGTAAAACCGTGCCGGATACGATTGCCAACAAGAAAAACAAAAACGCGCAGGAGAACCTCTCGCCAAAATTCGTGACCTATCGCGAGCAGATTGACGGCAAGTATTGGTTCCCGACTTATATACGCGCCGACGATACGCTGCATTTCCGCACCGGTGACGTCCATATGCGCGAGATCATCAAGCTGACCAATTACAAGCGCTTCGGC
>DASXJO010000918.1:0-16596 GCA_036497385.1 Candidatus Angelobacter sp.
CCTGGACAAGCGGAACGCTGAGTTAGCTGCCAGGCTAGGAATTAGCGACGCAGAAACAGCCGCTGCGTTCAAAGACTACTTTCTCGAAGTCTTTGTGAAGCGAGCCTATCGCGAACTGGATGGTCCGCTGGGCGATCTGCCAGACGGAATGAAATGATTAGATGACCGATTTTATTCAAGGGCCACGCTCTAACTAAAATAGTTCAAGGCCTTCCCGACCCTCCGAAGATTGCCTCCAGCAACCCAGGAGGGCCAGGAATTTCGGACTCCCTCGCCATCAGGGCAACGCTGCCCTAGCGGACTGCGTTCAGCAGGAAAGTCCCGTACAGTACATCCTGATAAAGATCAAATTGTGTTGAGCCGGTGTAAACCGGGTTGCAAGTGATTCCGGAAACCACGCAGGGCGGGCCTGTAATGGAGAGCGTTGCGTTTGAAGTCGTTCCTGTGACGATCTGCTTATTGTATTGATACGACGAGGTGAAGGTGTTGCTATGGCTCAGCGTGACGCTGAATTGCGGAATGAATTTTACACCCAGTGCCGCCTCCGTCCCGAACGACTGCGAATAGGTGTACTTGTAGCCTTGGTTGTTTGCCGTGGTGTTGGTGTAAGTTTCTGAATAACTCTGGGTCAATGGCTGGCCGCCGAGCGGGGCCTGCTGATAAAGGAAATCCTGGTTCGCAGTCACCAGGGTATAGCGCCCCGGATCAATCGAAATAGGACACGCCGAAGGAGTGGGAGTGCAGCGCCCGTAGGGATCGGCGGCCAGAATATTCTGGAAATCAGTGCTATTCAACCCCGGCCCATCGCCCACAGGCCAGGTTTGTCCCGCTGCCCAGATCCGGGCCAGAGGCGCTGATTGCGATGGCGTCATCGGAATATCGCCATTGAGCCAACCGACATAGACGGGATAGATATCCATGACAGGCTGGTCCATGGTGCTGAAGCCGTAGCCGTCCCACTCTACCGTACGGTTATCAAAAACAGTAAAAAGTGCGACCGGATTCAGCCATAACCAGACGATGTCATAGTCGTGGTTGATGCCGGCATACGCGTTCGCCGCTCCGGGGACCTTATCTGAAACAGTGGTTTGTTTATTCACAGTTACCGTGGAGCCGTAGTCGGTTTCCTGTGTATAAGTCGTGGAAGCCGACGTGGTAGCACTGCCAGTTAGCCAGCCGGTGATACCGCGGCTTACCTTTATTGAGTTGGTAACGCCGGTGGCAAATGAGCTGCTGACAGATACTGTGCTGCCCAGAAGAGTGCTGTTCGAATAATCCACAAAGCTCTGCGGCCCCGGCGGAGCGTAGGTTACTCCGAGAATGACATATTTCGGATTGATATATCCAGGATAGATGATGTTGGCGGTACAGAATGAACCATTACAGGGATGAAAGTTGATAGTAAAGCCAGTGCCGTTGACGACAGGCACAGTGTCGTTGGTGGGTTGAGGGCCATTGGGCGGGCAGGAAGAACCGCCGGGAGATACAAAGTAGGTGCCTCCGCTGCTGCTGCCCGACCACAAGACACCGCTGGAATCCCTGTAAGAAAAATTCGTGAAGTTCGTTTGAGTATAAGTTGCCGGGCTACCGACCCAGCAGGTTCCGGTGGTAGTCGTTGCCGTGTATGACAGAGTTCCGCCGCCTACAGAAATACTGGCCGAAGTCGCAAAGGCGGTGGCAGTTAAACTCGCAATAAAAAATAAACATGCGAGACGAATGGATATAGTCCTTAAATTCATAGAGAGCCTTTCTTTTAATTTTTTGGGGGAGCTCTAGTTTGTGCCCGCCGGTGGATACAGGGACACAGGAATTCAGTTCCGGCGATTGCAGAAATAGAACTGCGGGAAAAGCATTTTCACTCAGAAATCGAAGCCAAAATGGATTGGCTCACAATGAAGATGTGACGTTTGTTTATTCTGCTTCCCGGAAATTAGAGCAACTTTAGGATCGGTGTGACCGCCAAAATTCGTATGGCACAAGTAGGCACAGGAGTGTCTGCGCAACATGAGTATGACTATCATTGGAATGGAGGGCTCCCTCGACAAGGGCAAGAGAGCCTGACGGTTCGCAAGCTCAGGGTCGGGATGTTGAAAATAGCGATCCCTCACTGCGTTCGGGATTTCAGATCAAATCCCTACCGCCCCGTAATCCGTGCCTGTTTCCGTATCGCGCACTCTTTCGCGTTCATAGGCGCGATAAGGATTCCGTTGTGTCCCGAGTCGGCGCTTGCGTAATTCAAAGCCCGCATACAATCCGCCAGCCAGCACGGCGGCTGCAAGCGCGGCAATGGACATAATCCGTCCGGGATTATCGAGCAGCGGGCGCGCAATATGAGAAGCGGTCATCGCCACGCGGGCCGGCAGTCCTATGGCCTTGCGGAAATCATTTAAAGACTCTTTTCCGCCGCGCTCCAGGGCACGATATGCATAGAGCGAACTATATGCCATGGGCATCTCCAGATCCTGGCCTCCATTCACCACAGCGTGGCTCACGCCGCGCTCTTCCTGGGTTTCCAGCAATTCCTGAATGGCCTCGCGAAGTCCGGCCGGCTTGGACCAGAGTGAAAGAAAAGCTACGCGGCCGGATTTATCAATCAAAAATGCCGGATTAGGCAGCTTGGAATATTTGCGATGGATAGAGCCGCGCAGATCGTCCACAATGATAGGCATGTGCATGTCTTCTTCATCGCGCAGCAAGCGGGCGGCCTCAGTCTTCTCGCGCATGGAGTTATGCGCGGGAATCACTTCACCCGGATGAGCTTCTCGCACGTAAATAAACAGAAATTCAATTTCGTCACCGCGAAAGCGGTCATACAGCTCATTGATCTGGCCTATGGAAGCGGCCGTCATGGGGCATGTAGCCGAGCCAAAAACCAGCAAAACATTCTTTTTGTCCGCGTAATCGCTTAAGCGGACACTTTCACCATCAAGAGTAGTGGCCTTGAAGTCAGGCGCCTGGGTCCCCGGTCCAGGGCCGGAGAATGAGCTGCGGGCGAGCTCCTGAAAGAGTTCGCGAGAAAAGTGCCCGTAATTGTAGTTACCCAAACCCAGCATTTTCACTCCTATGAGGGTGCGTTTTCGCCCACAATGGCCTGCAAATATTCGATGCCGATGCCGCTTCAGCCGTTTTCTTTAAGCTACCCTGTCTTAAATTATTTGGCCACGATAAAATGAATGGTTTTATCGGCAGGGCCGGGCGCTTGCAGTATCAGCCCGGTCAATTTCGTGGAGGGAATGAATGGCGGCTTTGAAAGCTGGAGAGATGGCCCCGGAGATCGAGCTTCCCGCGGTAACGGGAAAACAGAGACACAAATTCAAGCTCAGTGATCTTCGCGGCAAAAAGAACGTGATTCTGGCGTTTTACCCGTTGGACTGGAGTCCAACTTGAACAAATGAGATGTCGGCGTACGGCAGCTACCTGCCAAAGTTCGCCGAACACGATGCCCAGGTCGTGGGCATCAGCCCGGATTCAATTTACAGCCACCTCGCCTGGCAGGAGAAGTCGATTGGCTGGCTGGAGTATCCCCTTCTGAGCGACTACTGGCCTCATGCCGGTGTGGCCCAGCAGTTCGGCATCCTGCGCCTGGGAGAGCCGCTGCCCGGAATCAATGATCGCGCCATCTTCATCGTGGATAAACAAGGGAAGATCGCATTTTCCAAAACCTATGAACTTGGCCAGGAACCGGATTATGAAGAGCTAGTGACTGAAGTGGGAAAGGTGAAGTAAAGAGCAGTAGCGCTAAGCTAAAAGAAACGCCCTCGCGAGAGGGCGTTTTAATTTGAGTTGAATATCCGCTTTATTTCTTTGCAGCCTTCTTTGTTGCTGTCTTTTTGGCCGCAGGTTTCTTCGCCGCTGGTGCTGCGGGTGATTTTTGCAGCGTATCTTCGATAATCTGGTCCAACTTGGTGCGGTCTTCAACCTCAACCGCGGGAGTTGCAGCGCCGCCGCTGCCCACCACAAAGATGGTCGGGGTGTGTTGCAGGCCAATTTGCGTTCCCATATTGCGGTCGGCCAGTATCTTGGCTTTGAACTGCCCATCAGGATCCAGAACAAAAGGGATCGGCGTCTTATTGTCAGAGGCAAATTTGTCTACATACTGGCGCAGGTTGGATTTATCAATTTGCGGCTGGTTCTTAAAGATATAGCCGCGGAAATCGTCGCCCAGCTTCTCGGATTTAGTGTCAAAATAGCGGGCAAACACTGCTGCGTCGAATGACCAGGGATGCTGGTTCAACGGAAAGTCATGCAACACCACGGGAATATTGTGCTTCTTGGCTGCTTCCCAGACCACGGGATAAGCGCGGGCGCAGTCAGGACATTCCAAGTCCTCAAACATCACAATGGCTGCGCGGGCGCCCGGAGGCGGCTTGAGTGACGAACCGTCTGCCGCGCGGGAAGCCGCCGGAGCAAGCGCAAGCGCGAACGTTGCGGCAATGTGAATAAAACGTTTTACCAATGTATTCATTTGCTGGTCATCCTGTTTTCTTAGGATTTTTTGGCAATATTTTCCTGCGGACTGCGGCCTTTGCCGGGGAGTTTGCTTTGGCTGTCGCCACGGGCTGCGCCTTGCCAAGCATCTCTTCAATCATCTGGCCCAGCTTTTCACTGGCTCTCGCATCTTCCACCAAAGGCTCAGAAACTCCGCTATTACTTACAACCCAGATTGTGGGAGTATGTTCCACTCCAATGCGCTGCCCGAGCAAGTAATCTGCCTTTACGAGATTAGCCAGCTTGCCATCCGGGTCTTTATCAGAAGGGGCAACGGCCTTGTTCTCGGCGGCGAATTTCTGCGCCCATTGCGCCAGATTGTCCCGGGTTATCTGGTCCTGGTTGGCATAGATAAATTTGCGGAAATCATTTCCCATATCTGCCGATGTCTTATCAAAATAGCGCGCCCACAGGGCTGCATCAAAGGCCCAATTATGCATGGGTAATGGAAAATCGTGCAGCACCACCGGAATTTTATGCGCTGTCGCCACTTCCCATACCGACGGATAGGCTTTAGAGCAGTCCGCACATTGCAGATCTGCAAACATTACGATAGCGACAGCAGCTCCGCGCGGCGGCTTGAGCAGGGTGGCGTCGGCGGCAAACGTGCTGGCGGTTAACACCAACGTAAACAGCGCGCTCCAGACCCAATTCAGACGCAATTTCACTCCCGTGGCGCTCCGATAAAAGAAAGACTATTTCCCTTATTTTACTTAAGAAAGAGCTATTCCCATAGTTGCGATGTCGATTAGAAATGAAACTTAAGGCTGCCGCCCAGCGTGCGTGACGGCGCAAACTGAATCGGAATCTCTTCGCTTTCCTTGGATATTTTGTAGCGATTGTCAGTCAGGTTGGTGGCGTCGAGTTCAACATCCAGCCGGCGCGATTCTGCCTTCCACATGTTGAATCCAGCGCCAAGGTCGGCTGTGAGATGCTGGTCCAGCCGAGGCCCATTTTCCACGATTGTCCCGCTGCCATAGCGCAGAGCGCTGCCGATCCATGAACTTCTCCAGCTGTTGCGATAGAAAAGGTTTGCGGTGCCGGTATGCGTCTGGTCAAAAGCCGGCTGAATGCGTTGGCCGGGATCAAGAGGTTCGTCGCCGGTAAAGCCGCCTGTGACAGGACCATAAAAGAACGTGCGGGCCAGCGTGTATTGCACCCGGGCGCTTATGCCCAGCCGTTCCAGGCTGCGCACATTCAGGATCACGTCAGCGCCGCTGGAGCGGGCCGTATGAAAGTTAATGGGCAGAAACAGCCGGGAGATGCTGATTTCATGGTTCTCAAAACTGTTATGCCCGGTGTGCGTGTAGGCGTCCACTTCAAGCGCCACTTGCGGATGAAGTTCCTGCTGTATGCCGACTTCAAAATAGTTTTGCGTATAAGCCCGAACATTGCCTACGCGCTGGTCCGGATCAGCGGCATTGTTGCCGATAAAGCTGGCTAACAATGAATATTCAATGGGCGGCGGAGAGAACAACCGGTTGTAAGAGGCATGGACCACAGATTTTGTGCGCGTGATGTGATATGCCATGCCCACGCGCGGGCTGAGCTGCACATGCGTGTCAACCAGATCAAAGTAGTCGTAGCGCGCGCCCAGGTCGACGGTAAGATTCTTGAAGGGCGAAAAATGGTCTTGTAAATAAAGACCGGCTTGTCCGCCTTTTACTCCGCCACGGAAGCTGAATGCGCCGCTGGCGTCAAGATTGAAAATCTCAGCGTCTCCCCGGCCATCAATAAAAAAGCTTTCCAGGTCGCGCAGGCGCGTCAGGTCAATCCCGGCTTTGAAAACGTGCCCATGCCACAGGTGCACTAGGTCACTCTTTGCGCCGACCGTAAGCGTGCTGCGTGAGCCAATCGAAAGCGGCGTGACGGGATCAGACGTTGGCAGGATGCGGTCTGAGCCAATGCGCTGATAAATGGAACTGGAGAGAACGGTATCGGAGGAGAATGAGTGTCCCCAGGTAAGAATCGCCGTCTGCTGGCGGAGATGGCGCGAGGGATCGCGGCCTACATCCTGGTCTTCCGGCAGATTGGGCTGCTGAAAATTCGCGCCGCTGCCCATCAGCAGGAGTTTGAAATTGTTTTTTCCGCTGGTCCAGTCCAGCTGTGTTGTGCCGCGAAGCGCGGAGCCAAAATCATGCAGCTCAATTGGGTTAGGAGGATCAAGAAAACGTCCGGAAGTGAATCCGTCGGCAAAGACGTAGTAGCCAAGCTTGCCTTTTGCGCCGCCGTACTCGGCATTCAAATCATTGTTATCTTGTGTTGCGCCACGAAAATTCAGAGAGCCATGGTTCTGCATGTCGCGTCCGGAGCGTGTCGTAATATCCAGGACGCCCCCAAAACGGTTGCCGTACTCGGCGGTAAAGCCGCCAGTCATTAGGTCAACGGTCTCAAAGATCTGCGGACTGGCGCCGGGACTGAATTGGGGTTGCGTGTTGTCCAGAAAAGAAACGCCATTAATAAATTCATGCAGAGAAAATTCATTGCCGCGCACGTTGATGAAATTGTCATGGCTCTGGCTTGCGCCGGGCATCAGGTTTGCGACCAGGTTACTGGTGTTTTCCACCATGGGATCCATCAGGCGCTCAAGCTGTTCGTGGCTGAACGTCTGCGAGCTGCCCGTTTTTCCAGGATCGATAGTCTGATACTGCGCCGTCACCTCGACGTTCTCACTGACCGTGGTCTTCGGAGCTAGTTCAATCGAGAGGGAAACCGGTTCGCGCGGACGAAGAACCAGCTCATATTCGCGCGGGAAATAGCCCGGAGCTTCCGTCCTGACGATATATTGGCCGCCATTCACAGCGGAAAAATGGAACCGGCCATTGGCATCGGCAACCGTTTTCTGTGCCGGCGCGGACGCGCCCGCATGTGTCAGAGAGACTTGGGCCGCTGCGACCGGCTCCCCAGCAGAGGTTCTCACCAAGCCTTCTACGCTCGATTGCGCGACGCAGAAAGACGTGGTCAGGATCAAAAAGGCCAAGAATAACCAGCGACAAGTACGCAAAACACTCCCCCGCGGAAAAGAAAATCAGTCTTTGATTTTACCTTAGTTGCTGGAAATGAATGCTACAAAGCGCGGCTGCGGACCAGCGGCATAGCCATGAGAAGAATTACTGCGACAAAACGCAGAAAATTGTGTCGCGCTATTCACACGAATTCAGGATTGCAGCGGAATGCTCTAGAAAAAGTTTAGCGGGGAAAGCAGAGCTATCTTCTGTCGGCCTTTTCTAATGATGCTGCCCACCCAGTGGAACATGCCTGGCTTGGGCTGCGTTTGGCGGACCACACTCACGGGATAGAACTCATCGTAAAAAGAAAAATCAGCGGGGGAGGCAGTGATTACCAGCCCCGGATGCGCCTGCGTTGCACTCTCAAACTGCGGACTCGCGCTATGGTTCAGCGTTGCTGGCCTGCTCACTGACGGAACAGACGCATACACACTGAGGGTAGAACCCAGAACAATGAGAGAGCAGAGTAAGCGGCGCACACTGCTATTATACGGGGCTTTGGCTACTGGCAGAAGTTGGCATAGCCAAAAAATTACCCTAGTTCTTTGGTGCTATAAGAGCTTTGGTTGCCTAGCTAAGGCCCGAAACACTGACGAACTTTTTTGCAGAGTAGCGCTCCAGCAGCTTACGAGTGGCTTCTACTGTGAAGGTGCGGTCCGTCCCAAAGGCCAAGTGCCCACCATCATGCAGCAGCACGATCTCTCCTTGAGGTTTGTTACACAAGTCAACCTGCCGTCCGACCTTTTCCACGATCTCCTCTGCCGATCTAGCACTCCAGTCATAACCGGTCACCGACCACATTACCGGGTTAAGCCCCAGGTCACGAGCCGTCCGCAAGACATTAGGACGGCGGCCCCCAAAAGGCGGTCGAAAAAGCGTGACCTTCCTCCCCAGCGCGTCTTCCAGTGCCTTGTTGCAGTCACTTAATTGCTGGCGCAGCCGCGCCGATGAAACCAGGACCAGGTTGGGATGGCTCTCCGTATGGTTGCCAATTTCATGGCCTGCCGCCAGAATGGCGCGGGCAATTTCCGGGCGCTGGCGCACATATTTGCCAATAAGAAAGAACGTCGCTTTGGCATTGTGCCTGGCCAGCACGTCCAGCAAGCGCATCGTGTACGGATCGTTCGGCCCATCGTCAAAGGTAAGCGCCATCTGGCTGGGATCGCTGCCGTGCGTGAGCGTGCGCCCGTAAAGCTGCGACGCAGGCGCCATGGTGGCGTATCCGGCATAGCTGATGCCGGCCGCAGCGGCGGAAGCGAGCGTGATGTAAGGCCATAGCATGGGTGCAGATTTTGCCGTTGACTAATTTAGCAGATGGGCATTTGAAAGCACGGCCGCCGGTTCCGCAAGTCATGCAACTCAGTTCGTCTGTTTAATCGCTCACAATTGGCCCGGCGGCGGAGCAACGCTAAATGAACAGAAATATCTCTGCTTATCAGCCAGTGTGATGGGAACAGTAACAATGGGGTGGGGCTGGAAATCGGGAGCTGCTGGGCAGCGCTGCTTTCGCATGAAACCGCGATCTCTACCTTTCAGTACCGCCAGATAGTACACGCGCCGTACAATTAAGCTTTTCCACAATAAGGGGAATGAGATTGAACTACGGAGCATTGTTCCGGTCTGCGATTGTGGCATTGCTCAGGAATAAGATGCGAAGCATTCTCACGGTCCTGGGGATCACTATTGGGATCGCGGCGGTCATCTGCGTTGTGGCCATCGGCAAAGCGGGACAGGCGCGGGTCGAGCAGCAACTGAACAATCTTGGAGATAACTTCGTCTGGATTGAAGCTGGCGGCCGGGCGATCAATGGGGTGCGCACAGGCACGCACGATACCAAAACGCTGGTTATGGCCGATGCCATAGCCATCAAGAACCAGGTTTCGCTGATTAAGAGCGTTTCACCGAATGTGGACGATCCAGTCCAGGTTGTTTATGGCAATCAGAATTGGCACACCTCCTATCGTGGTGTTTCACCAGAATATTTCGACATAAAGCGCTGGTACGTCGATGAGGGCGCCATATTCTCTCAGGATGATGTGGACCGAGCTGCTGACGTTTGCGTGATTGGTCGTTCAGTCCGGGAACAGCTTTTTGGGGTCGCCAGCCCTATTGGAAAGGTCATACGCCTCAGTAGCCTGCCTTGCAAAGTGGTGGCTACTCTTCATCCCAAAGGGCTTTCTCTTTCGGGGCAAGACCAGGATGACACGATCATCCTGCCTTACACGACCGCGCAGAAAAAGCTCAAGGGGATTACATGGCTGGACGACATCCTGTGTTCAGCAGTCTCGCAGGGCGTGGTCAAGATGGCAGGACAGGAAGCAACGGCTGTGCTGCGCGATCGGCATCATCTTCGTCCCGAAGAAGAAGATGACTTCAATATCCGCAACCCCGAAGATATTATTCAGGCCCAACTCGACGCCAGTAAGACACTCACAGTACTGCTGATCGCAATTGCTTCTGTTTCTTTGATCGTTGGCGGCATCGGTATCATGAATGTGATGCTGGTTTCCGTAACCGAACGTACCAGGGAGATTGGAGTTCGAGTAGCGGTAGGCGCCACCGAAGAAGCCATTCAGCTTCAGTTCCTGGGAGAATCGATCGTGCTCAGTCTGGTTGGCGGGGCTGCAGGGGTGCTCGCCGGCGTCGCCGGATCCTATTTGGTGGGACGCACATTGAAGTGGCCCATGGAGATGTCTGTGGAATCCGTCTTGGTGGCGGCCCTGTTCTCGATAGCTGTTGGTGTATTTTTCGGTTATTACCCCGCTCGAAAAGCTTCTCGGCTCGATCCCATTGAAGCGCTGCGATATGAATGAGGAGAGTTCACAGTTTTTGATCTTCAGGACCCGGACATGAAAACAAAGCGTAAGTGGATCATCGCGGCGGGTATTGTGATCGTTGCTGGACTCCTGGTGAACTTCGGCCTAAATAGGGGTACCCAGGCCGAGCATTTTACAGCGAAAGTGGAGCGAGGGCAGATCAATGACGTGGTGGAAGCAACCGGCACAATCAACTCAGTAATCACGGTCCAGGTGGGATCGCAGGTTTCCGGAACCATCGCAAAACTGAATGTAGATTTCAATTCCCGGGTGCACAAAGGAGATGTTGTTGCACTCATTGATCCGGCATTGTTCAGGGGTGCGTTACTCCAGGCGTCCGCCGATTTGAAAAATGCAAAGGCCAACCTGCAAGCGGCGCAAGCCAATCTTGAAAAAGCAAAAGCGACAATGGTGCAAACCAAAGCTGACTATGACCGTGCCGTTGGGCTGAGCAGAGACGGCGTAATGAGCCAACAGCAACTTGATCTTGCCAAATCAAACTACGACGCAGCCAACGCAACCGTGGGCGCCGCCGCAGCCAATATCACGCAAGCCGAGGCGCAAGTCAGCCAAAAAGAAGCTGCTGTCTCGGTGGCGCAAACCAATCTTGACTATACCGTGATTCGTTCTCCGATTGACGGCACCGTTGTGGCGCGGAATGTGGACGTTGGGCAAACCGTGGCTGCGTCATTGCAGGCACCAACGATTTTTACAATCGCGCAGGACCTGAGAAAGATGTGGGTCTATGCCAAGACGGACGAGTCAGATGTGGACAATATCCAGGTAGGCAAGGAAGTAACATTCAAAGTGGATGCACTCCCTAAGCAAACTTTTCGGGGAGTTGTGAGCCAGGTGCGGATGAATCCGACCACTGTACAAAGTGTCGTCACCTACGACACCATCATTGAATTTGCGAACCCTGAGTTGAAGCTTTTCCCTGGCATGACAGCATACGTCACTATCCCGGTGGCTACGGCCCAGAACGTGTTGAAGCTGCCAAATACTGCTTTACGGTATAAGCCCCCGATGACAACCGAGGAGATTCTGACCCTTTATAAGCGCTATGGAATCGACGTAAGCGGAGAACAGCAGATTGGCGATGGCTCAGCTCCCGCGGGGGGACCGCCGGCCGGTGGCGGCGCCCAAAACCTGCCGCGCGCACCGAAAGCGGAGTCTGCTGTTGTTTGGAAGCTTCATCCTGACAAAACCATGGAACCAGTCAAGATTTCTCTTGGAATCACTGATCATGCATTTACCGAGATAGATGCTGTTGAAAAAGGGGAGCTGAAACCGGGAGACGAAGTAATTATTCGATCTGTAACGCCCAAAAACCAGGCTCCGGGAGGAGTAAGGCGTTAGCCATTGGCAGCCGTAACCGACTTTATGCCATCGATGCCCGCTTTCAATCAAACGACGTCTCTACCAACAGCCTCTAGGTCTGGCGCCGTCATCCGGGTAGAAGACGCCCACAAATACTACGAGATGGGCGAAACACGTGTGCACGCATTGCGGGGTGTGAGCGTGGAAATTCAGCGAGGCGAGTTCATAGCGATCATGGGGGCAAGTGGTAGTGGCAAATCAACCTTCATGAATACTGTTGGTTGTCTCGACCGGCTCAGCTCCGGACGATACTTCCTTGAAGAAATTGACGTCTCGTCGCACGATAAGAAAGCTTTGGCACTGATTCGGAACCAGAAGATTGGATTTATTTTCCAGGGATTCAATCTGCTGGCCCGCACGACTGCGCTTGAGAATACGGAGCTACCGACGCTCTACACCAAGATCGATAAAATGGAGCGCGAAAAGCGCGCCGCTAATGCACTGGCGATGGTCGGCCTTGCTGACCGGGCACATCATTTCCCGTCACAGATGTCCGGGGGACAGCAACAGCGGGTCGCTATCGCACGGGCGCTGGTAAATCATCCCTCCATCTTGCTCGCAGATGAGCCTACCGGTAATCTCGACAGCCGTACGTCAGTCGAGATCATGGAGATATTCCAGAATCTAAACGATAAAGGGCTGACGATTGTTCTGGTGACGCACGAACCCGATATTGCCCAGTTCGCCACCCGCGTGCTGGTCTTCAGGGACGGGAAAGTTCGCAAGGACGAGACGGTGCCCAATCGGCCTCGTGCGTCAGAAGTCCTGAAGGTCCTGCCAACGCTCGAAGACTGAAAAAGGATCATAAATACCGCCGCCCCTCACCACTCTTTCCTTGACTTTATGGCGAACAAATGGTAAATTACCACACTCCTCCCAGCGAGGATCCGCCTTGTGCGGGTGGTCCTTGAAAATCAGCACTTAGCAATCAGCAGTCAGCCAGCCAAAATCGGTCAACTCTACGCCAATTGAGGCCTGATCGCTGAAGTCTACGCCAAAGTCGGATGATTACGGCAATAACATACTTGACTCATGCGAACAAACCTGCTATTCTTTTTTTATGACAAGCGAGATCAAAGAACCAAAGACGCTCCAAGAGGCAATCACATATTTCAGCAACATCGACAACTGCCTTGCGTATCTGGCTAAAAAGCGTTGGCCGGATGGAGTTGTGATCTGCCCGACTTGTGGCGGCAAAGAAGTTCATTTCCTCAAAACGCGCCGTCTTTGGCAGTGTGTCAATGAACACGTACGGCGGCAATTCAGCATCAAGGTTGGAACCATCATGGAAGAGAGCGCAATCGGTCTGGATAAATGGCTCTGCGCGATCTGGATGATCTGTAACGACAAGAACGGAATCAGCAGCTACGAGATTCATCGCGCTATTGGAGTCACGCAAAAATCCGCATGGTTCCTTGGACATCGTATCCGGTTGGCTCTCCAGAATGGCTCTTTGGCAAAATTTCAAGGGCACGTCGAAGTTGACGAAACCTTCATCGGCGGTAAGGCCCGATTCATGCACAAAGATAAACGCGCAAAAATGACTGCGCCGGGATTGCCAAAAGGCGGTGCCAATAAAGTTATTGTCGGCGGAATCTTGGAACGTGGCGGCAAAGTAAGAACTCAGATTCTTGAGAATAGAGAGCGTCACACTTTGCACGCACTTGTTAGAGATAACGTCGAATGCGGCTCTCAGCTCTCGACGGATGATTGCCACTCCTATTGGGGACTGAATAAGGAATACGCTCATGGAATCGTTGACCATGCCAAAGAGTACGTTAACGGGCAGGTTCACACGAACGGGCTGGAAAACTTTTGGAGCCTCGTAAAGCGCGGATTGAAAGGCACCTATATTTCCGTGGAACCGTTCCATCTTTTCCGTTACCTCGATGAGCAAGTATTTCGTTACAACAACCGTGCGACCAAAAAGCATTTTGTTGGCGATGGCGACCGTTTCCAATTAGCCATTTCGCAACTCTTAGGCAAGCGAATCACTTATCAGGAACTCACTGGTAAGGGTATGGAGCGGCCCTACCAAGACGTACCGTTCTAAGAGATTCAACAAACCTATGCAGAATCGCGGGAAGGGCCGGATTCGCTGGATTTAGATTTCTTCTTGCGCTTTTTATGCTTCTTGATTTTGCGCTGCAATTCAGCGGCGGGGACCGCCAGCAGCTTTGTCATGGCGCGGTCAAACGTACCGAATTCATCAGTGTTTTTCGGCTCGTATTTGTCCGGTACTTTCATTGCAGTTATACCTTGCATAATAAACCTCTCTTGATAAAATTGCGCGGCCATGTACGTTCTCTGCCTGATCATTCTCTCGCTATCCATTTCTCCACAAAATAAGACGCATAACCAACTCACTGAAAACGCCAACAAGCAACACCCAAGCACACATGCTCAATACAAAGAAGCCAGCAGCAGCAATCCCAGACTCTGCGTTGGCTGTGCGGTAACCGAGCAGCCCATAAAGACACAGAAGGAAAAAGAAGATGAAGCATTTGACCGCTGCTTTCAACATTTTTACTGGGGTGCCACTATCCTTGGGGTTGGAGGCGGCCTGGTTCTCTTGGGAATCGTTTGGAAGCAAACCAAATCCCTGATAAACGCGGAACGCGCTTGGCTCATGGTGGACATGCGCCACAGCACTCTTGAACATAATGGCTACCAAGTGGGAGATGATGCTGCACGCGTAACCTTCACGTGTCGTAACGACGGCAACACTCCATGCTGGCTCGAAAAGATGACTACCGCGACGGCCATTGTCGGCAAAGACGATAGATTGCCCGACATAGCCAAGGCCATAAAAGCGACTGAGTTTACTGGCCCGATGCCGATAGGGCCAAAACGGTGCGCTCCATCCACGATCTCTCTCGTTATTCCAATCGATGGCAGCACCGACATTGGCCAATTTGCAGTTGTTTATGGTCGGGCCATATACCGCCATAGCTTCAGAAAAAAACCCGCAATCACTACCTTCGCATATTTCTCTGCACCCGGCGGTGCATGGGCGCGCAGATACGACTTGAAATACAACACAAACACCTGACGAAAAAACCCGCCTTTCGACGGGTTCCGGTTTGATGTTGGAGAAATTGTTAGATGCTGTGAACAGGTCGCCAGCGGCGAATGGGTTTGTATTCGCCAGACTTCCAATTGACAAGCTCAGGAGTGACTTGGAAGCAGGATTCCAGATTGAAGCTGAGTGAGGTTTTGTCTGTAAACACAACTTCGATGACGTTGTAATCAGGTGAGACGGAAAGTTCCACATCGGCAATGATCTTGCCTTTTGCCGTGGGAAACTTGTGGACGCGCTGGGAAGGTTTATTTCTTCCGCCGGAGCGGATAACATTTCTTTTAGCCATTGTCGCCTCTCGTAAGGTGCTTTGGTTAGGGACGTGTCAGTGCTTACCACACTGGCGCGTCCCGTATCCCTTTTAGCGAAAGCACAGGCCGATAGCAACAAAAAAACAGCGAACAAACCTGCCAAAACCCAGATATTGTGCGGGCATACTAGACATGAGCCAAGTATGTTATTGCCGATGATTACGGTCGAAACCTCTCAAACTCACGCCAAACTGGGATGGTCTGGGGTGCGGTGGGATACCCCGGGAGGGGGGAGGGCGGTAAGAGATCGCCGGAATTGCCAAAATCGGGTAATTGCCGAATTGAAAAAATCGGGCGAAGCCACCTCAACCGGAATTAGAACTTCGAACGCAACTTCTTGTATGTGATCTGCAAATCTTCCGGCAGCACTCGGGTCTCGCCAACGGCGCTCATGAAGTTCACGTCGCCGAACCAGCGCGGAAGAATATGCATATGGATGTGACTGGCCACGCCGGCGCCTGCGGCTTTGCCGATGTTCATCCCCAGGTTGACACCGTCGGGACGATAGAGTTCGCGCAGGATCCCCTCCAGACGTTGCGTGAGCGCCATTATCTCTTGCGCGGCGGGTTGTGAAAGTTTGGATAATTCGTCAACGTGGTCATACGGCACAATCATCGCGTGACCGGAGGTGTACGGGAAAGCGTTGAGCATTACGAAGCAATGTTCTGCCCGATGCACGATCAAGGATTTTTCATCGTCTTTGGCTTGGTCGTTTTTAGGCTGGATCAGGCCGCAAAACAGGCAGCCGTCGGGGGCATTTGCGCCGGTAATGTAGGCGTATCGCCAAGGCGTAAACAGGTAATCCATGGGCCTTCAAAAGATACCAGAGGGATTAGGCTTTCTAAGCGAATTTTCCCGTTTTGGAGCGTTTGACAGCGTACTGAGCGGTTGTTATAGTCGGAAGAGTCTTATGGCCCTTTCAGGACTGCTGTAAGATCCGGCCGCTGGTTTCCGAGCCTTCCGAAAGTCGGAAGCAAATCTGCCAGCGGGACTTGGGGGTCCCCGAGTCCGCCTTCAGCACTACTGCCTCTCTTCAGTGAGTTCCAGCCGTGTTTTGGGTCCGTTGGCATTATAGGAATGTGGGTCGAGCATACAGCCCGTAACGAGCACCTTGGTTCCGACGCTGAATCCAACAGCTCAACCGATTCCGCCCAGTCCTACGAAAATTCAACCACTATGTCCGGGAACGAATCTCAAACTCAATCTCCTGAGCAGCCCATCGCGGGCGTGACTCACAAAGAAGAAACTCACATGGAAGATTTCGCCACAGCTCTTGAATCGTACACCCTTGAAACTGAGCCGGCGCCAAGTGAAGACAACGTCTTCAAAGGCACCGTGATCAAGATCACCGCCACCCACGTCGTTGTTGACATCGGCTTCAAGTCAGAAGGCCTTGTGCCCATCGCTGAAGTCACTGATGCTCACGGCAACGTGAAGTTCCAGCCCGGCCAGGACATTGAAGTAATGGTCCAGCGCGGCGAGAACGAAGAAGGCTCCGTGCTGCTTTCGCATGA
>DASXJO010000919.1:0-5173 GCA_036497385.1 Candidatus Angelobacter sp.
CTTGTGCCGGTAGATCCCCCGCTGAAGTTCCAGGAGAGTTTGGAATTTGAGGATTCAGTCGAGGATATGGAATCGCTGGTATTTGTTCTTAACCGGCTTCTGGAACAGATTTCCGCCCGCCTTGTGTCCCGCTCGCTTGCAACCGATGAATTGCGTCTCACTCTCGGCCTTGAAATCCATGAAGACGGTGATGTGAAAAGCAACCTCAGGAAAAGAAGATCGGAGATGTTCGAACGCACACTCAAGCTCCCGGTCTCCATGCAGGATACGAAAGTACTGCTCAGGCTGCTGCAACTTGATCTGGCGCAGCATGGTCCAGGCGCACCCGTGAAGAGGGTGACGATGGAAGCCCGGCCGGCGATACGGCGTTTCAGCCAAGGCGGGCTGTTTGCCCCTCTCGCCCCGGAACCTGAGAAGTTGGAAGTGACGCTCGCACGCATTCGCGGCGTTGTCGGTGAGGCAGACGAACATGGGCGCGGACGAGTCGGATCACCGGAGGTACTGGATTCTCATAAAGCTGACGAATTTCGGATGACGGCTTTTACAACGGAGGAGATGAAAACCGGCCCATGGCAAGACTGCAGAGGCGGATCGATCACGATGAGCATGTTCCGCCCACGCTTGGCGGCACACGTTCGCTGCCAGTCCGGGAAACCGATACATATCTCCTTTGCTGAGGTTTCCTCTCTGATCATTTCCGCTGCAGGACCGTGGTCTACGTCTGGCAATTGGTGGAAGCAGGACGAGGCATGGCGTCGTGAAGAGTGGGACATTGCCATACAACTCGCGAATGGAGTCGGCCTGTACAGGATTTTTCGCGATCTCCGACAGAACGCCTGGTTTGTGGAGGGCCTCTACGACTGATGCAGTATGTGGAACTTCATGCCCGAAGCGCGTTCAGTTTCCTGGAGGGAGCATCGGTTCCTGAAGCCCTAGCCTACGCTTGCGCCGAGCAACAGCTTCCGGGGATGGCGTTGCTCGACCGAAATGGCCTCTATGGTTCAGCCAGATTCCACCTGATCACTAAATCGAACAAAATCAGGTCTCATGTCGGCGCCGAAATATCAGTCGGTGAAACACCGTCTTTGGACCGCCCCTATTATCCGCTGCTTGTCGCGAATCGCACCGGGTACCAGAACCTCTGTCGCTTGATTACAAAGACCAAGCTACGGGCGCAAAAAAACAAGCCGACTGCCGCCACGCTGTCTGAGTTGGAAGAGCATGCCGAAGGCCTGGTGTGTCTGACAGGAGATGAGGATGGGCCGCTTGCAGCGGCATTGCGCATCGGAGGCAAAGAACAGGCGCAGAAGCTTCTGGAGCGGCTACGGGGCATTTTTGGCCGCAACAACGTATACGTAGAACTCCAACGCCATTTCCGTCCGGAGCAGGAGCACAGAAATCACGCAGCCATCGATCTAGCGCGCGAACTCTCATTGCCTCTGCTGGCGACCAATGGCGTTTTGTACGCGACGACGGATGACCGTCACGTGCTGGATGCGCTTACCTGCGTGAAGCACAAGTGCGCACTCGATGACGCTGGCCAGCGGCTGCAAATCAACGGGGAGCGGCATGTCCGCACGCGTCAGGAGATGATCGAGATCTTTCAAGATCTGCCAGAAGCAATCGCCAATACTTCTGAGCTCTCGGCAAAGCTCGAATTTACTCTCGAAAAGCTGGGGTATGAATTCCCAAAATACCCGGTGCCGAGCGGAGAAACGCAGATTACGTTCCTGCGCGCTCAAGTAACGAAGGGAGCGCATGAACGCTACCGGCCGATTACCGATCGCGTGCGGCGCCAGTTGGAACGGGAGTTACGGCTCATCGAGAAACTGGATCTGGCAGGCTATTTTCTGATTGTTTGGGACCTCGTTAAATTCTGTCGCGAAAACCACATCCTGGTTCAAGGGAGAGGGTCTGCCGCCAACAGCGCAGTTTGTTATTCGCTAGGCATCACCGCCGTTGACCCAATTGCGATGGACTTACTCTTTGAGCGCTTTCTCTCGGAAGAACGCGGCGAATGGCCGGATATTGATCTCGACTTGCCAAGCGGCGATGAGCGCGAGCGCGTGATCCAGTATGTCTACCAGCGTTACGGCGAGCGAGGAGCAGCCATGACGGCCAATGTCATTACCTATCGCTCGAAATTGGCAGCGCGCGAAATGGGTAAGGTGCTGGGTTTCGATCCCGACTCGTTGTCTCGGCTCTCGGCGGCGGCCGGCTCTTGGGAATGGCGCGGCCCGGACGATACCTTTGATGAATATTTCCGCAAAGCCGGATTTGGCCTTGCCAATTCTCGTATCCATTGCTTTCTCGGTTTGTGCAAACGCGTGCTCGATCTGCCACGGCATTTGGGCCAGCACTCGGGCGGCATGGTTGTCTGCCAGGGCTCTCTCGATTCAGTGGTCCCACTCGAACCAGCTTCGATGCCAGGCAGGGTCGTAGTTCAGTGGGACAAAGACGACTGCGCCGATCTAGGCATTGTCAAAGTTGATCTTCTGGGTTTAGGCATGATGGCCGCGATCCGCGAGTCGATTGACTTGATACGTGACCATTATCGCGAAGAGGTCGATCTCGCGCACATTCCTGCGGACCAGCCAGACGTGTATGACGCTATTCGCAAGGCGGATACGGTCGGAATGTTCCAGATCGAATCCCGCGCCCAGATGTCCTCACTCCCACGCAACAATCCGCAACGCTTTTACGATCTCGTCGTGCAAGTGGCTCTCATCCGTCCGGGCCCGATTGTGGGACAGATGACCAATCCTTACCTCAAACGCCGGCAAGGAAAGGAACGGGTGACGTACCCGCATGAGTCGCTTGTGCCGGTATTAGAGCGGACTCTCGGAGTCCCGCTGTTCCAAGAACAGTTATTACGTATGGCCATGATCTGCGCCAACTTTACTGGAGGAGAAGGCGAAGAACTCAGGCGGGCTCTCAGCCACAAGCGATCAAAAGAGCGCATGACGCAGATTGAAGGCAAGTTGCGCGCGGGCATGGACCAGAACGGCATTCCGGCCGACGCCCAGGGAAAAATTATTCAATTTGTGTCGTCATTTGCTCTCTATGGTTTCCCCGAATCCCACTCAGCCAGCTTTGCTTTGCTGGCTTATGCCAGTGCATTCCTAAAAGTGCGTTACCTTGCGGCGTTTACTTGTGGGCTGCTGAATTGCCAACCCATGGGCTTCTACTCGCCGGCGACCCTGGTGAAAGACGCGCAGCGGCACGGTCTGAAAGTAAGGCCAGTCGATATCACCTGATCCGATTGGAATTGCACGCTTGAGAAACAGGGACAGGAAACCTTGCTGCGTTTGGGGCTTCGGTATGTGCGCGGCTTCCGCCAAGCCACGGCGGAAGCGGTTGTAGCAAGCCGCCGAGCGCGACCTTTCATTTCCATTGCTGATCTTACGGTGCGGGTCCCTCAACTCAATAAGTCAGACCTGAGAATGCTGGCCGCGGTCGGCGCACTAAATCCGATTTCTGGCCCAGGTGTTTCGGCTCATCGGCGCGATGCTTTATGGCAAGTCCAGAAGTATGGTTCGCGAGTCTCCGCTCTGCTCGAAGGCAGTGTCGAACAGGACCAGGCTTCGCCTCTCAAACAGATGGATACCGAGGAAAGGCTGATCGCGGACTACCACGGGACAGGCATGACGGTTGGTCCGCATCCCATGGCATACCGGCGCCAGGAATTGCGCCAGATGGGAATCGTGTCCGCGAGCGAACTCAGGAAACTTCCGCACAATCGGATGGCGATTACGGCGGGCTGCGTAATCACCCGCCAACGTCCTGGGACAGCTAAGGGCCTCATCTTCCTAACGTTGGAAGATGAGACTGGCCACGCTAACATCATCGTCATGCCGGACGTGTACAGCGCCGATCCTATTCCTGTGCTGCACGAACGATTCGTCCGCGTCGAAGGCATTGTGCAGAACCAGGATGGGATTGTTCACCTCAGGGCGCAGCGCATCTCGGCTCTTTCTGTAAGCGCAGCCGCTACGGTGTCGCACGACTTCCACTGATATGCGAAACGGATCCGCCCAATACGCCGCTCTTCTGCGTCACGAGCTTTGCGTTCGGAACGCCTCATACGCAGCGCTGCATCAATTGCCGCACGTGACCAGCTACGGCGAGATCCCAGTCGTCGTTTATCAACCGTTGCCGTGCGGAACGAAGCATGGCAATTTCATTCCGGCCAGTTACAAGGCGCTTCAGCGTCGGCCGCAATGGAAGCGAAGGTTCGAGAAAGTACACAGCCAGGCCGGCCGTGCATTGCCGAAAAGTGATTGCGTTTCGAAGGAACTCGATTCCTCGATGAGTTCCGATGCCTTGTTGATGAACATATTTTGCTATCCCGGCATGACGAAAAGAAGAGGGCTCAGCTTAATGTTGGGGACTGAGAGCGGCGATCTGCCGGAGTTCGGATTCAAGCCGCGAATACCGTTGACTTCTGGATGCGTGGAGCGAACCGAAATTGATATGAAGCTAGGCCCCGTGCTGTTCGAGGCAAAGCTCACCGAGTCGGACTTTCAAACCCAGAAGGCTACGATCGTCGAAGGATATCGCGATCTGAACGAGGTATTTGACTGCCGCAAATTATCACGCCGTGGCCAAGAGTATGTTTCTTACCAGCTGCTCCGGAATGTGCTCGCTGCGTACGCGCTCAACCTCTCCTTTTGCGTGCTGCTCGATGCACGGCGCCCCGATCTGCGCGAACAGTGGTACACGGCCATGAGTTGCGTGCGCGCAATGGATCTCAGAACGAGGTGCAAAATTCTAACGTGGCAGGAGCTGTCGGCATCTCTACCAGGCCGTTTGCAAAACTTTCTTGAGCTGAAATACGGAATCGTCTCTTGAGCAGCTTGCGAGTGTCAGAATAATGTCTGAGCGGTTGCTGCAATTGGCAGTTCCAACGCACAATCTGGACCATCGTTCTCAGTGCGGTTTACTCGCGTGCTCACAGGATATTTTTTCATCAGTGCGGCGTGGAACGGGTTGAGGCATTCGGCTACAAGTGTCGGGTTCGTCACCCCGGGATCCAACCACAGTTCGTAATCTTCCCGCCTCAGAATCACGGGCATACGATCATGTACATCAGCGACCAGCGAGTTTGGCTTGGTAGTAAGGATCGTGCATGTTTCCAGGACGTCACCGCCGGGATCTCGCCACCGATCCCATA
>DASXJO010000920.1:0-2203 GCA_036497385.1 Candidatus Angelobacter sp.
GCCGAACTCCTTCGCTGTACGCTCTACTCCGCCCTTGGAGAAGATATCGATTTCCTGGTGGCAATGCGGACAGAGAAAGTGGCTCATGTTTTCCACCAGCCCCAGCACGTCAACGCGCGCGGTGCGGAACATCTCAATGGCTTTGCGTCCGTCCTGCAGTGAGACATCTGACGGAGTCGATACGACCACAGCGCCCGTCAGCGGTACAGTCTGGAAGAGAGAAATCACCACGTCGCCCGTGCCTGGAGGCAGATCCACAACAAGGTAATCCAGTTCTCCCCACACCACCTGTTGCAAAAACTGCCGGATAATCTGATGCAGCATGGGCCCGCGCCAGACAATTGGCTTATCGCCGGGATTCAGGAATCCCACGGAGATGATCTTCACCCCATAATTCTGCAGCGGCTCAATCAGGTTCTCATTCAGCACGCGCGGCTGCTGGCTGGTGTGCATCATCAGCGGAACGTTGGGACCATAAACATCGGCGTCCAGTAGGCCGGTCTTATAGCCCATTTTGGCCAGCGCCACGGCCAGATTCACGGCGATGGTGGTCTTGCCTACGCCGCCCTTGCCTGATCCCACTGCAATGATGTTGTTGACTCCCGGCAGCGGGAATGGTCCCTGCTGCTGGGCTCCGTGCTGATGTCCGTGAGCCATAGGTAAGCTTGATTATACGGGAATGAAAACCCTTGAAACGCAGAGGAACAGAGTAATCGGAGGAAGTGAGGAATAGATTCGTTGGATGTATATGGCCGCGAAATCCTGAAGTAAGAAGATCCCGAGCGCGAACGAGCAATATCTCTCCTCCGCTTCCTCCTTTCCTCTGTGTTTCAAAGGTTTTGTTTTTGCTGGCTACTCTCTGCTTTTTCTGGCAGCCTCTTCTGTCCGCAACTCACGCCGCCTTCCCGCATCTTCATAGCGACGTTTGTCCTCCTCGGTTTCTGGAATCAATGGTGGGACGCGTTTGCGTTTGCCATGTTCGTCCACGGCAACAAACGTCAGATAAGCTGAGGCAACGTGCCGGGTGTCTCCCGAAATGTAGTTTTCCACCCAGCACTTCACGCCCACTTCCATCGATGTATTGAACGCGCGGTTGACGGAAGATTTCAGAATCAGCAGATCGCCAATCTTCACCGGAAGGCGGAAATCGATGTGGTCCATTGACGCCGTAACCACATGGCTGTGGGAATGGCGATGCGCGGCGATGGCGCCGGCAATATCGATAAGGTGCATCAGCCGTCCGCCAAGAAGATTGCCCAAAGGATTAGCGTCGTTGGGCAGCACAACTTCGGCCATTTGGGATTGTGAATCGCGTACTGGACGCGGCGAAAGACTATGGGCGGCTCTGCCATCACTTTCGGAGTGACGACCGTCGTGGCCGTGCCTGTCGGTCGGATTCTGGATATTCATGCGTCTTTAGATGTTAAGCGTCCAGCCAAGGATCTAGAGCTCTTGTTGCAGCCCGGGCTTCCGTGGCCGCCGCTCAAGATAAACCTCTACATAGCATTCGGCCTGGCGCTGAAGACAGGGATCGCGCATCGGGGCCGGCCAGTTGTGGGATCGGCAGTCATATTCAAGCCGGCCATACTCCACCGGTTCATGGAAGCGCTCGCTCACGTAGTGGAGCACGATCCTGGATTCCTCGTCGCGTGCGACGGCAAAACGCACGCCATCGACACAACGCTCAGCCGGTATATGGCAACATCCACCGGCATTACCCAGGTTGCAGAAGTCGCGTAGTTCAGTTTCTGAAGGAGTCAATGCCTCAACTCCCGCGCGACATGTACCGGCAAACCCGGCGCCCAAAGGCAAACGAGCGGGAAAAGGCCATCCAATGGAAATTTTTTCGGTCGGGAAGAAGAAAGGGCAGGCCACAACGGCCAATCCTAGCGCCACTCAGTGCGAGAGTAAAGAAAAACCTGCGTTGTTTTCCACATTGCACATCAGATTGTGCAACTCGCCGCGCGCTTCTCATATCGATTACTGGACTATGTTAGATTTCTTCAATGACCGAGCCCAGCCGTCTGGAAATGCTTGCACAATTTCTGGAACAGAATCCTGGCGACGCTTTTGCCCGCTATGGCCTGGCGATGGAATATTCCAAGGCCGGCCAAACCGAACAGGCGCTTGCCGAATTCAAAAAGCTTCTGGAACTCCATCCTGACTATACGAACGGCTACTTTATGGCCGCACAGACGCTGGA